>JBMLTP010000179.1:0-12365 GCA_049239885.1 Crocinitomicaceae bacterium | reverse complement strand
TGTATGACTTATTAAAATTGGAATACAAAAAAACAATAGAAATTATCAGACCCAAGAATATCAAACAGACTCCAATGACAAAAAATACGATTATTAATTTTGAATTCATTTTTTCGCTACTACTTCTTCTCGAACATTTATCACCTGTAAAAAAGAAATTGATAAAACAATATTTAGAAAAATACTAGCAATAAGAACTATCGACCACAATAACTCTGAAATGAATGACCATGATTTACCGATGATAAAATGGTCAAATAACATAGCAGGAAACAAGCACATATTGTATGTCACTAGAGCAATATTCAACCAAAAATAGTTGCTAAATCTTACTGAATTTATACCTCTTTCACTTACTATAAAAAAAATAATACCGTAAATGGAAAAAATTAGATTTACCATGCTAGTAGCATAATTAAAAAATTCATATCTGAAATCGAACCAAATTCCATTCATTATCAATCCCAATAAAAAGGTAATGTTTCCAACTTTAAATATTATACTATCAATATCAATTAAAATGGTTTTGTAAAGTCTTGAAATAATAACGAAATAAAGCACAGTGTAAATATTCTGAAAAAAAGAATTCAAGCTTACATCCCAAAAATTTAGATACATGATTAGAATGGCAATTAACGTTACCAGGAACTTCGAAAGTGTGAAATCAAACATCAAAATAAAAATTTCGTTGTAACGATAATAATCAAATCTATATAGAAACACTAATGGAAATATCTCGCTTAAAAAACAGATATTCAAAAGTAGATCATACATTTCATATATTTAAATCATTTGTGTTTGAACATTTAGGGGGACACTTTGCTGCATATTCCAAAATCACACCATCCACCAGGTCATTCTCATCTTCATCGGCACCAACAAAAACTAAATTTTCCTCCCCATTTTCATCAAGACCATAATAAATTCGAACCCCGACGCAATTTTCTTGTTCTAAAAGCTCTAACAATTTATTTTTTCCAATAAAATGAGCAATTGTTTCTCCAGGTTGAATGCTATTTCTAAAATTTGCTGTCCAAATTGCAGCTTCCTCTAGGCTTACTACCTTACCTTCATTTCCATCAAATGACATACTTTATTTTTTAATCGATTGATAACACAAATTTATTTTGTTTGAAAAAAAATCAATTTTAAGAACTGAAATCAGATTTACATTTAAAAAATTGATAGATAATGAGTTAAGTTAATCATTTAAATTCTAACCTTCGTATTTTTTAGTATTAATACTTTTAATTTTAAGTATAAATACGCATAATATACACCAGTAAATATACGTATACGAGCTTATTTTAATCAATTATTTGATCAAATTACGGTGAAAATCTTTAGTGATTTTTTGATATTCTGAAGAATAATCATTGTTTTCAGTTCGAATAATCAAATCTCTTTCATTTACAATTTCACTCTGATTTCTCTTGAAACAACTAATTATACGTTTATTAAGCTTTGATGATTTTGCATGTATATGAATTAATTCACAAGGATGGAGTTCATTTTCAGCCGCGATTTCTTTGAAAAAATTGTTATTCGAATGAGGAATGATAATCCAAAAATAACCTTCATTTGATAGAATTGAATTAACAAGTTTAAATAAGCGATTAACTGTTTCATTATCCGAATGTTTAGCCCGACTCATTTCATCACGATCGCTTTGAAGATCATTCAAGAAATAAGGGGGATTTGAAAAAATCAAATCGTATTTACCTTGAAATGGGAAATTAAAATAATCACCTAGAAAAACGGTCAAACGTTCAGACCACGGACTAGATGCAAAGTTTTCTCGGCATTCTTGTGAACCATCTTCATGAATTTCGATTGCATCAATTGTAATTATTGGATTTTTCTGTGCAATCATTAAAGATAAAACACCTGTTCCAGACCCTAAGTCCAATGCACGTTTATGACCTGAAGCTTCAATAAAAGCGCCAAGTAACATGCTGTCAGTTCCAACTTTTAATGGATTTTTTTCTTGTTTTACGTCAAAATACTTGAAGCGAAAAACAGACAAATTAATAGGCTTTTGCAAATATAACCCGACCCTTTGAAGGTTTTCCTGTCACCATACAAATACCTTCTTCTACTGGAATATCAAATGGTATGCAACGAATAGTCGCTTTTGTTTCTTCCTTGATTTTATCCTCTGTTTCAGAAGTGCCGTCCCAATGAGCTAGAAAGAATCCTCCATTTTCAATTTCCTTTTTGAATTCTTCGTACGAGTCAATCGTTTTGGTATTTTCTTGACGAAATGCTTTCGCTTTATTTAATAGGTTGGATTGAATTTCATTCAAAAGTTGCTCAATGTATAAATCAAGCCCTTCAAAATCAACAACTTCTTTTGTTTTTGTGTCTCTTCGAGCAACCTCAGCTTTACCATTTTCCAAATCCCTCGGACCCATAGCAACTCGAACAGGAACACCTTTGGCTTCATATTCAGCGAATTTCCATCCTGGACGGTGATTTTCATCATCATCAAACTTAAATGAAATTCCTTTTGATTTCAATTTAGCTGCAAGATCCTTGATTTTTGTAGTAATTGCATCCAACTCTTCTTGCGAACGATAAATTGGAACAGCCACAACTTGAATTGGGGCCAAAGCCGGCGGTAAAACCAAACCTTCATCATCTGAATGCGTCATGATTAAGGCTCCCATCAAACGCGTTGAAACACCCCAAGAAGTTGCCCAAACGTATTCTAATTTTCCTTCTTTGTCCGCGAATTTCACTTCAAATGCTTTCGCGAAGTTCTGACCTAGAAAATGGGAAGTTCCAGCTTGAAGTGCCTTTCCATCTTGCATCATTGCTTCAATACACAGCGTATCATCCGCTCCTGCAAAACGCTCGTTAGCTGTTTTTCGACCTTTTATCACTGGCATAGCCATATAATTCTCTGCAAAATCAGCATACACATTAAGCATTTGCTCTGTTTCTGCGATTGCCTCTTGTTTGGTAGCGTGAGCCGTATGTCCTTCCTGCCATAAAAATTCAGTTGTTCTCAAAAACAAACGCGTTCTCATTTCCCAACGAACCACATTCGCCCATTGGTTGATCAGTATTGGCAGATCACGATAAGATTGAATCCAGTTCTTGTAAGAATTCCAAATAATCGTCTCCGAAGTTGGGCGCACGATTAATTCCTCTTCCAACTTGGATTCAGGATCAACCACTACCCCACTTCCATCCTCTGCGTTTTTCAAACGATAATGGGTAACGACAGCACATTCTTTTGCAAACCCATCAACATGGCTTGCCTCTTTACTTAAGTAGGATTTCGGAATAAATAGTGGGAAATAAGCATTTGAATGACCTGTTTCTTTGAATTTCACATCCAAAATTTCGCGCATTTTCTCCCAAATTGCATAACCGTAAGGCTTGATAACCATACAGCCACGAACATCTGAATGCTCTGCTAAATCAGCGCGATACACCAAATCATTATACCACTTCGAATAATCTTCCTCTCTTGTCGCGTATTTCTGTGCCATATCAAATAAAATGATTGCAAAGATACATTTTAAAAAAGAAAGAATTATTTGATAAAGAGAAAGTAAATCAAATTATTCTATGAAAACGGCTAATTTATATTTTCACGATTTTACCTTCGAAATAAAGTCCGTTTGAATCAGAAATTATTACGATGTATATTCCTGATTTCCATAAATCTGTTGAAACAACAATACTCTCATTCTCAATGATTCCTCGATAAACCTCGCGTCCCATCAAATCGTGAATAACAATTTCCTTTCCTAGAATTTCTTCTCCGCGCAAATTAAACTCAGAATTAAATGGGTTCGGGAAAATAGAAACATTTGTAAATGAAGATTCTCCCAAACTTGCCTGGCAATTGTTGGTTGCCAATGGAGTTGGAATGCTAAAATCGAAACTACCTCCATCCGGGCAACGGGCATATGCAATATCTGTTGTTTGAACACCGAATCCGACTTGATCATGAATTGTTGCTCCATTACTAAAAATCAAATTATCACCCAATGAACTCAATTTAAAATTGGTATGAACTCCAGCTTGAGCAATATCATTATCGCACCAAACCATCAAATATCCATTTGCGGGAATGTTCGTCCCCGTTGGAAAAACCCACTTCATATAATTTGTTGGATCATCCGATAAATACATTCCTGATAAATCAATTGCAGTTGACGTTGTATTGAATAATTCTACCCAATCATCGCTTTCACCATTTAAATCGTAAGCTGAGGTTGAATTTGTTGCAACAATTTCATTTATCAAAACATTCCCAACATTGCAAAACGGAATTGAAATAGTTAAATTATGATATTCATGTTCTGCGCGCTGTGGACTAAAAATTCCAGCGTTTGCATTTTCCGCATAAATGTAATATTCAAAATTAGCTCCATTGATTGTAACTTGATAACCATAGACGTGATCACCAGCAGCTCCGTCTCCGTGGACACCATCATCGAACATTTGTATGCGATTGAATTTCAGTTGATGATCTGTTCGATATCCCAAGTATACGGCTGTTTCGTTCGAGCAAGTTGCGGTCAAGTAAATTGATTCTCCGAATGCGGGGGTATTATTACTTGCACTGTATGAAGAAATAGTCGGGGAGACCAATATATAATTGGAATTCGTTGAAAAATAAGATGTCCTTCCGCTCATTAAGTTTTGTAATCCAGGAATTGATGATCCGGGAGGGCCGCCACCAGCAATATCTGTTGTTAAACTATTTTGAAACTGTGTGTATGTGTAAAATTTGTATGGATCTGCTTGAACGCTTGCATCAATAGTTGTTCTTAACGTATTTGCCATCGTCAGATAATTTTGAGAAGCGAAATTTTCCTGAACAATTGTCCTTAAATGCGCCATATACATTCTTTTGTACAAGGGATTTGACAACATTTTTACAATCAAGGGATGATTGGCGGAGGTACTATTCGACATTGGGTCTAAACTTGTGGCGGTATATGGTCCTGAACCCGTTCCACCTGGGAATCCACCAAAACTCATGTTCAAATCCCAAATTGTTGGAACAAATCGGTTGTTCAAATCCCAAGTCAAATAATAATTCTGACGAAAAGCGCCACTGTATGAATCGAGATTTACAAGAACATTATTGTAAGCTAACATCCACAAGGCTCTATCCACATCCAATTTCGACTCAATGTTTGCAAAATTGTTATTCAATGTATTTATCAAATCTAAAAGCCTATTCCATCCAACGTTAGATTTCAATTCATATCCATTGAAATAAGAGGAACTATCCATGTTTATGTATTTCAAATCAGAACTACTTGTTGATCCAGGTCCCGCTCCACCAATAGGATTACATTTGAAATAGGTGTCATTCGTCAAGTAATAATGTTCACCATTAAACTTTTTATTAATACTTTCAGCGTTTGAATACATTCCTCTTAAAGTCCCATTAATATAAACATTGGCGAAATTCGCCTTAGGACAATCCATATATTGTTCTAAAATGGCATATGACAAAACCTCCCGAATAATTGACGGGTCCGAATAGCCATTTTGCAGTTTAATATTTGTATAGCCCTGATAGTCTTGACTACCTTTAACATAATCCAATTCCAAATGAAGCGGATTTTTATTGTTGTTCGGATTGTAAGAACTGTTGCCCTTATATTTAACTCCAACACTATCAAACGAAACACCATTTACTCTCACTGAATCAGCAATTACAAAGGCGTCAGTGCTCGTCGCGGCATCCAATTGCGTATCCCAATTCGAGAATGCGAAAAAGATTTCTATAGTTTGAACGGTTGATCGATCGTAAAAATTTTGAGCAATGGAATAGGTGTGAAACAGAATAAAAACGATAAAAACGGATATTTTCATTATTAAAGATTTAATTTATAGTTAGATGATGAAACTTATATTTAATTGCGTTAGAGCGAAAAATTAAATTAAATGTACAAGCATTTATGAGAACACGCGTGTAAAAAGCATAAAACCATTCAGAGAAATTTGAAAGAACTACTTTTACATTAAATTTTTAACCTTGGTGTTTTTATTTACGTTTAGCTTGATTTTTATTTCGGAACTGATTTTTGTTGGTTCTTTATTAAACAACTCGGACAGCATAATTCGTTTGTTAGGCTTGGTTCATCTCATTGTTTTCTTAATTTCATTTTCACTCTTATTTTTTCATTTCAGAAATCGAGGTGAACAAACTGATTTCAAAAAAGGCTTCACGGTCTTTGGAATATTGATAATTTGCGCTATACCGACTTTGTTTTATTTACCAGCTGGTTTAACCTATCATTTTACAAACATTATTTATTTCAAATGGATTGGTTGGATACTGACAAGTTTATTGATTGTTGGTTTCATAATCGGTGTTTTCTATGGGAGATGGAATTGGAAAATTCATCGAATTGAATTGACCTTTCCGCATTTACCAGAAGATTTCCACGAAATCAAAATGGTACAGATTAGTGACGTGCACATTGGAAGTTTTTTTGATAATCACGAAAAAGTTAAGAAAGCAATTCGAAAAATCAACGATTTAGAGCCAGATTTTGTATTTTTCACAGGAGATTTGGTAAATAATACGGCTGATGAAATTCATGGTTGGGAGTCTATTTTTCTTGACATAAAAGCTAAAAAAGGTAAATTTAGTATTTTAGGAAATCACGATTATGGTGACTACGTAAAATGGAAAAGTAAAGAGGATAAAATGAATAATTTAACGAAGTTGATTAATTCGCACCGAACAATCGGCTTCACTCCCTTGCTTAATGAATCCATGGAATTGACTCAAGGATTTTGGTTAATTGGAGTCGAAAACTGGGCAAAAGCGCCTTTTCGGCAAAGTGGCAAACTTGATGAGGCGTTATTGAATGTTCCCGAAAATCATTTCAAATTACTTTTATCCCACGATCCCAGTCATTTCGATGAACAAGTTGTTAATACCAACATTGATTTAACGCTATCGGGTCACACACATGGCATGCAATTCGGAATTGAGCGATTTGGATTGAAGTGGAGTCCTGTTTCATGGAAATACAAAAAATGGGCAGGATTATATAAAGAAGGGAACCAATACCTCTATGTTAATCGTGGTTTTGGATATATTGGATTTCCTGGTCGAGTCGGGATTTATCCAGAAATCACAGAGATTATCTTGAAAAAAATGTAATTATTCTGGAGGTAACAATCGTTCCTCATGAATTTTAATAAAGACATCTTCACTGAAGTCATCACCTTCCTCCCAAAACGAATGTTCATCCCAAAATAAGATTCGCCATCTGACGTCATCCTCACCGTAACAGCGATTTCCTTTACACCAATAGTATCCTCGTTCTCTCATATCTATTTTTTTCTTTTCCAATCACTCAGATTCGTACTAATTCCAACCGCATGATTCTGACCAGCTTTGGAATAAATCAAAACACCATAATCAATACGAACCTTTTTCAAATATATTCCAACACCAAATGAAAAACCTGCAAGACCAGGACGATTAAAAACCCTTAATTGTTGTTGTCGATGAAAATCAAAACCTGTTCTAAAATGTAATGATTTTGAGGCAATTAACTCTACCTGTAAATTGAGATGATTAGCAAGTTTTTCAATAAATCCAGGTGTTTGAACTGCAATTGTATCGCCGGTTAAAGCGTCGTAAGTAGGCTTCTGATTAGGATCTTGATAAACGATATCCCATTTATTCAATTGTTTTGCAAGCAATGAAAAACGAAAAGGAGCATGTTTCAACTTATAAGATATTGATGCTTGTACATCTATTGGAAGACTCGTTTTTCGATTAGAAGTGTATTGTTTAAAACTTGCACCTATTCCTTTGGTAACCAAAGCAGCCGAAAACAAGTTATTTGGGTGCTTATAAACTGCCGAAAAAGTTGATGATATAGCGTAAGCTGAATACGTTTCTAAATGAGAGCCTAAAACATTTAAACCAAAACCCAAAGAAATAACAGGATTAAATTCTTTGGAATATAGCATACCGACAGAATAATCCAAGGCACCAAAACTTCCAAGTGAATTACCACCTACATCAGTTCCTTCAAAGGATCCATAATTTGCATATTTAACGATTGGAGAAAAGATCCCAAATTTAGAATTAAACGCATACTGAATGGAACCAAAATTAACGCCCGTTGGAAGCAACGTTTGATTTATTGCAAGTTGATTAACCATTCCTTGATTCAGTAAAGCAGGATTTTCTGAACTTAGAACTAAATCATTATCAATTACACTTATCAAATTATTACCCGTACCAATATTTCTCGCGGAATAAAAACTATTAACATATTGAAATCCATCCAACCCAAAATTGGATTGACCAAATGCCAAAAAACCGATTTGAAAAACAACGAGAAAAGCAAACCTCATAGAACAAAAACGAATTTCAACTAAAAAAATTGTTACTTTTTTCTGTAAATTTAGTTTAAAGTTGTTATTTTTCAAATTCAATTCGCGTTAAGGATAAATAAATGCTTATGAAAAAGTCTACACAAAAATCCATTTTACTTGTTGGGCATCACGCCTTTGAGCATGCGGAAAACATTCGAAAAAATATTAATAAACAATTCAAATTAAACTACTTGACGTACAAGAGAAAAGATCCTTTTGACGATTTATCCTCTAACAAACTGTTAATTAATGATATTGAAATTGACTATAATGGCTCATATGATTTAAACAATTTAACCTTGGCGCTATCATTTATTATTGAACATGATAAAAATTTGATAAACAGTGATATAATTATTGGAGATCCAAGTGAACTATTATTTCAGGCATTTACATTCGCCCGTTTAAAAGAAAATCCGCTCTTTTTTAAACAAAATCTTTCAAGAAGATTAAAAATTGACAAATCGCTGAATTTATTTATTTATCCAATGGGAATGGTTTGCCAAGATATACGAAAAGAGATTTCAAATCTGATTTATGTTTTGAAAAAACACGAGTCAAAGACATTTTTGTTACGTAAAGAAGAAAAAGATTTAGATCATATTTTGAATAATATACTACACGAATTAGAAACAAACTCAATTTATGAAATAGAGGAAAAACTTGAAGGGCTTGAGCACTTGACGGGAAAACCAAAAGAACAAATTACAGATTAAAAATAATTAATGGATCGCAGGTTACAGGACATATTATTCAACGAGTTTTCAAATCGTTACGACCGAGACATAATTTATGTCATTAAAGGTTTTTTTAAAGGCGAGGATGTTAAAGACATTTATCAAGAACTGATGGTGCATTTCTACCAACTTATTGGCAGACTTTATGAGAGCGACTCAAATTTATTTTCAACTCGTTCTTGGGTAAGAACAATTGCTGAAAACTTCTGTAAATCTGAACTTAGAAAAAGAAATGGCAAAAGAAAAGTTCAACTTGTTTACGATGACATTTCAGTGAACAATTCGAGACATATTGAAGATTTCGATTTCGAAACATCAAGTGACAAAGATTTGAATGTCGCCATTAAAGATTTCCTTAAAAATCTAACAAAGCGTGAGGCGCTAATCCTTAAAATGAAATATTATTACGGAAAACCCTCTACATACATTAGTCGAAAAATGAATGAAGCTCACGTAAATGTATGCATTCAGCGAATTAAAGAACGTTTAATCCGTAGAACTGGCATTGAAGACCTTGAGGCGTTCGTTAGCAGGTACAATACCTTCCTTTAAAAATTGATGTGTCGGTCTTTTTTATCTGGAAAAATATCGGCGATTGTAACTAAAATTCCGGTTTCTTCAACGTTCCCAAAATCAGGATTTACTGCCGTTCCAAATGTTCGCATAGTTGGAGATAAATTCATGTAGATATTCACTAAGGGAGGAATAAATTCACCTTTATCTCGAACATGTCCGTTCAAAACTTTAAAGCCGTCTTTAAAATCCAATCCGTCCAATTGCCCATCAACATAAGCTTTATCATAATTCTGAACAAGGGGATGAAATGGTTTCATTAAGTTATCTCTGTCTGGAAAGTAATGGTGCATAAAGTGCAATAAAAAATCACGACAGTCTGTGTTATAATTCGGATACATGGTGACTTTTCCAAAGAAATACTTAATTTCTGGATTAAATTTGATTAGCGCACCTAAGCCATCCCATATATTATCCAAAGCGAATAAACCCTTTCTCGGATTTACACCAGGCTGATAATTGGGCTGAACCCAACTTCGTCCCAATTCAATCGTAAATGGTAAAAATTCTTTTACAAAGCGCTCAGAAAAATCAAAATAGTGCGTTGTTGACAATTGAATATGACCTAAATCATCCATGGCTTCCTGGCATTTAATGAAGCGATAACCGCCAATTATTTCCTCATCCTCAGGCGACCAAAGTACCAATTGTTTATAACAATGCTCATTCGTATCATACTCATCTAAATCAATTGACTTGCCTGTACCTCCTCCTGAAGCCCTGAAAGTCACTTCGCGTAAACGACCTATCTCCTGAACAACATTTGGGGCATTCCAATTGTCAACGACAAAAATTTCGTTATCCCCTTTTCTCGTTTTTCTTAGAAATTTATCTGGTGACAATTCACGTTTCAATATTGTTTTATTAATTGGATCTATGATATTTTCCATAACTATTTTCTTAACGAATGAACTATTTTTCGAATTTCTTGTGCCGCTTGGTAATCATTCAATTCCGAATTAAGTTCGGAACCCAAAATTGGATTACCTACTGTTATATTTAACTTCTTGTTTCTTTGTTTGAATAATTCGTCTGATAACCAAAACATTTCAACGTTTGCTTTTATTCCCAACCATTTTCTAAATTTTGAAACGCGATAAAAAAATGGTGAAAGTTCACCTTCAATATGAATTGGAACAATCGTTCGATTCAACTCACGAGCATATAGAACAAATGTTTTTTTCCATTCCAAATCTTGAACCTGCCCATCTATTTTTCGACTAACAAGTCCTGCGGGGAAAATACAAATCGCATTTTCCGAACTAAAAGCGTTTTTAATTTGATCCCTTACTGAAAGATCATTTTTACCGTGTTTGTTAACACCAATAAATAAACCGCGAAGGTTTTTTAAATTCATCAACAAATCATTTACAATGAACTTCAAGTCCGTTCGATGGTGACGCAATGCAACAATCAAACCGATTGCGTCCATTCCACCAAGAGGATGATTCATTGCCAATATGACAGGACCATCTTTAGGGATTTTATCCATTCCTTTAATATTGACTTGTATATTGAAGTAATTAATTATCGATTCACAAAAATCGACGTCTTGATATTCCTCATTTTCTTTTAGAAACTGATTTATTTCTTCTTCGTGTAAAACCCTTCGCAAATAGGAAATCACAAATCCAGGAAGCCAACGAAGTAATTTTGGATTCTTACTCGCTATCAATCCTTTTATGTCGATGAATTTTTCCTTGGTCACAAATCAAAATTAAGCTTATTAAGTAAATTAACTAAACATCGGATTAAAGATTTCAACCAAGACTTTGTTAGTAGTCAAACTCCAACCTCAAACCATCATAAGCCAAAAAAACATTCGTTGGAAGCTCTAATTCAACTTCCTTATGTTTTCCAAAAAGATGTGAAATATGAGTTAGATAAGCTTTTTCGGGCTGAACTATATTAATGAAATCCAAGGCTTGTTCCAAATTGAAATGAGAAATATGTTCTGAACGATGCAATGCATTTACAATTAGCGTTTTAATACCGATTAACTTTTTAATTTCCTGATTTTCAATTTTCTTCGCATCTGTAATATAAGCAAAATCTCCAAATCGAAATCCTTTAACAGGCATCTTGTAATGCAGCGCATTGATTGGGATTACTTTTAAATTATTTCGTAATTCAATTGGCTCATCATCAATCCTAAAAAGATCCACTTTTGGGACTCCTGGATATCGTTCTTCTGAAAAAACATAATGGAATTCCCTTCTTAAAGCCGATTCAACTCGATCTGTACAATATACTTCCATTGGACGAGATTCCAAATGGTTAAAAGCCCGAACGTCATCCATACCTGCAACGTGATCTTTGTGCTCATGCGTAAAAAGAACCCCGCGGAGTGATTTTACTTTTTCTCGTAACATTTGAAATCGAAAATCTGGACCTGTATCAACAACGTAATTTTCTTCGCCTACTTGAATTAGAATGGACGACCTGGTGCGATCATCCTTAAAATCAGTTGAAATACAAACATCACACTCACAAGCTATTACCGGGACTCCTTGAGAAGTACCTGAACCGAGAACAACAACTTTTCCTTTCACCTTACGAAGATACGCTTATGATTTTTATTGAACCTAAAATTCAACAATTTTGTGAGCATTGTCCTTTCTAATAAATTGATTTAGTATTGTTTTAATATCTCTATTTTCCTGTTGGAAT
>JBMLTP010000178.1:0-31031 GCA_049239885.1 Crocinitomicaceae bacterium | reverse complement strand
AACGTGTAAATTCTTTTCATTTTTTCTAAATTTTGTTCGGTACAAAGTTCTCACCTATGAAATCAAGAGGCGTTACATCCTCCTTAAGTCTTCGTTAATTTTTCATTAAGACATGGAAACAATTTCTTAATATTGGTTTACTCAGAAATTATATTTCAAGGATAATGAAATGGTTTGACCAAAGGTGATTTCTTGCCAAGCACTATCGATTCCTTTGTCGTATTTTTTATTTTTATTTGTGTCTTGGAAGAATACTAAATCTTGTGCTAAAACATCCTTCACATTAAGTTTAAGTTCCAAGATCTTTTTAATAACTTTTGATAATTGAAAGTCAATGACATTTCTTCCGTTTTCCCAAACACTTGGCTCTTGAATGCTTCCTGCAATTGCAATACGTTGACCTACGAGGTTGTAGGAAATGTTGACATTAAAATCTTTTGGTCCAGCGTAAAAGATCCCGGCATTAATCAAATAAGGTGATTGTCCCTGAAGTGGTCTTGTCGCATCAGGATATTCGGCTAGTCCTGCAATAGCTCCTAAATCCATTTGTGAACGAATTAATGCGCCGTTGAAATAAAGTGTGAAATTTTTCAAGAACGATGAACTATCTTTTTTCGAAAATGTGCCTAAGTTTATGCGGTATTCAACCTCAGCACCATAATTGACAACATTACCTACATTATCATAGTATAATTCCGGTGTTCCTGAAGTTCCCGTTCTCAATAACAATTCAATAGGATTATAAAACTGTTTGTAAAAACCTGAAAGACTAATAATTTGTCCGGCTCCCGGAAAGAACTCAAAACGCAAATCGTAATTGTTAATCAACGCACGTTGTAGATTGGGATCTCCAGATGTTAAATTATCATTTAGAAAGTTATAAAATGCAAATGGGGCTAGTTCACGAAATTCAGGTCGAGAAAGTGTACGTGAATAACTTGCTCGAATGTTGATTTTTTGAATCGGAGAGTATATCAAATTCACAGATGGTAGCAAGTCAACAACAGTTGTATCAAGCGTGCGAGGCAAATTTGATCCAAACTCCACATATTTAAATACTTGATTATATGCTTCAACTCTCGCTCCACCAACTAGTCGAAATTTATCACCAAGTTTACTATCTAATTGCAAAAATCCGGCATTCAACAACGAGTAAGCTTGGTAGCTGTCGTCCACATTAGTACCCTCTTCAAGTTTAAACCCTCCTTGACCATTTGCCATAAGACCCATGTTTTCAGATGCGAAAATCTCATCCGCTGGAAGAAGTAAGAGTGAACTTTCAAAATTGGCACTCCCCGAAGGATCATACTTGGAAAATCCTAGATTTCTAGCGGCAAAAGTTCTTGTTCTGTATTGATGAAAAGCCCCTATTTTAGCTTCATTTTTAAATTTTCCAAGTTCAAATGGGTAGGCTACGTCATATTTCACGTTGAAAATCTTTTCATTCATGTCTGACCAAAACATATTTCCTGCTCCGAGTGTAGAAATATCATTTGACTGAACAACTGCGAAAAATGGAAGTGTTGTATCCACTTGCTGATAAACTGTTCTTCTCAAGAATGGGATTTCTCTTTTGACGTCACTGAACGAACCGACCCACTTCAGTTTCAGTTTATTTTTCAATTCATGATTACCGATAAGCTGCGAAGTGAATAAGTTGTTTTGAGTATACCAAAAATTGGTCGATTTTTCTGAATAAACGGATTCAATATCCATGTCTCTCTTGCCATTACGAACATTGACTTTATCATCCGTTGAAATTGAGTACATGTTCTTTAATTGAATTTTGTTTTTGTCATTGAAGCTGTATGAAATATTGAACATCCCACTATTAAGAACCGCTTGAGTAAATGCCGAATCCCTAAGTTCATTTTTAGTTATGACACCTGTGGTCTGTTCTTCAAATTCTCGTCTGGTTACTTGACTGAATGAGAAATTGTTTTGATAAGAATAAGCAAAAACGTACCCTAATTTTCTTTTTTCTTTTAGTTGAATCATACGACCAATAGAATATTGCAAGCTTAAATTTGGTAACGCCTTTCTATTGAATGATCCCCAATCCGATTTAATTAATTTAGCCAAGTCAGCTTTTTCAGCATTTGTGGCGACGTTAAACTGCTCGGTGGTTGGAAGTCCTTCGGGAATTGCTCGTGCTCCAGAACCCAGACCCAAGAAATCGGCGTTCCCGCCATTGTATGATCTAAAATCTTTAAAGGTCGTAATGGAATTATATGAGGCGCCTATTTGAATATTTTGAAAATTAGTTTCCTTTGGTTCAGATGTGTTGATATCAATTACACCGCCTGCAAATTCGCCTGGAAGTTCAGGTGTCGCGGTTTTTGTAATCAACAAATTATCCAACATGTTGGACGGGAAAATGTCAAATGAAAAGGCTTTTCGGTCACTCTCTGAACTTGGCAGTGATGCGCCATTTAGTAGTGCAAAATTGTAACGATCGCTCAACCCGCGAATAACAACGAATTTATTGTCTTGCACACTAGCTCCAGAAATTCGCTTCAAAACATCTGATGCTTTTGAATCGGGTGTCTTTTTGAATGTTTCAGCATTCATACCATCAACAACAGTCGCGCTGTTTTTTTGCATTCGAATAAGCTCGGTAGTCGATTCCTTGTTTACTTTTTTTGTAACGGTAATACCCTTGCGATCAATTACTAACTTCTCTAATTCGATGTTAACTTCTTTCAGCTCATCGTTTTTGAGTGTAAATTCATCGAGTAATCTTGTCTTATAGGTTTCGAAACGAATCTCAAGAATTATGTTTCCCGGTTTAACATTCGAAATAATGTATTTTCCATTTTCGTCACTTACCGCACCTACACCAGGTTGACCTTTTACAATTACTTTGGCGCCAATTAGTAGTTCGTTCGAAGCATTATCCTTAATAATACCATAAATTTTTGCTTCTTGAGCAAAAAGTGAAAAAGAAAAGAAAACTAAAAAAGAAAGAATCCAAGATTTTGACGAAACCATACGTGTGCATTTTAATTAATGCAAAGGAACGACCGCTAATTAATCTTCGAATTAATGAAAAGTTAAGGATATATTAAGTTTTGCTTAATGATTTGGTAACATTGAAAAAGGAGAGGGATACGTTTATTTCCCCCCTCCTTTTTTCGTGGTATTGATTTTTGGTTCAACCTTTGGTTTGTTATCTTTTGGGGTTTCCTCTTTAGGCTTTTCTTCCTTTTTTTCTTCTGTGGGATTTGTTTTATTGGTATTGTTTTGTCCTGGCTTATTAGTAACCTGTGGTTTTGCATTGGGTTTGTTCGTTGTTGGTTTTCCGCTAGATTGTTGTGCTTTTTGACCACCGTTTTGGTTGTTGTTATTGCCATTCCCTCCATTGTTTTGAAGATTTTCTGAAACTAACTCAACATTCAACGATTTACTATCTGATCCGCAACTATTCGATGTGTTAACAACAAAACTGTTCATTCCTAGATTCAAGGTTACTGTCGTAACAAATGATTCGTCTGCTGAAATATTAACAGGAACATTATTGTTATTGAATGAAACGGCAATCTGACCTGTGGCGCCATAGTTTGCAACAGACCCTAATAAATTAAAGGTCGGGTTACTTACAACTATACCACCCCTCATCAAATTTGGAAGTGTAATTACTGGGCCTAAACAATTAGAAGAAGAATTACTACTTCCATCAGAATTAGATCCAGTTGTGTTACCTCCATTTCCGTTCGAACCATTTCCTGTTGTACTATCTGCTTGAACATTATTTGAGTTATTCCCTCCGCCATTTCCATTTGAATTTCCATTTCCAGTATTCCCGTTTGAACCTCCATTATTGGAGTTATTGTTTCCATTTGAATTTCCGTTTCCAGAATTTACATTGCCTCCTGATCCATTTCCAGTCAACTCATCATCCACATTACCGCTTTGGTCAGTTGTTCCGTTTGGACCACCACCTCCCTGTCCGGGATTAGATACATCTACGCCATCTTGATTGTTTCCGTGACCATTATTGGAGTTGTTATTCCCATTTGGATTTCCATTTCCTGTATTCCCGTTTGAACCTACATTGTTGGAGTTATTGTTTCCATTTGAATTTCC
The DNA here is from genome assembly GCA_049239885.1 of Crocinitomicaceae bacterium. Classification (GTDB taxonomy): domain Bacteria; phylum Bacteroidota; class Bacteroidia; order Flavobacteriales_D; family Crocinitomicaceae; genus UBA952. Next base: position 26,945 of record JBMLTP010000178.1, on the reverse strand, counting down.
ATTTCCAGTATTCCCGTTTGAACCTCCATTGTTGGAATTGTTGTTTCCATTTGAATTCCCGTTTCCTGCATTTACATTGCTACCTGCCCCATTTCCATTCAACTCATCATCCACATTACCGCTTTGGTCAGTTGTTCCGTTTGGACCACCACTTCCCTCTTGATTGTTTCCGTGACCATTGTTGGAGTTGTTATTTCCATTTCCAGAGTTGCCGTTTGAACCATCATTATTAGAATTGTTGTTTCCATTTGGATTTCCGTTTCCAGAATTACCATTGTTTCCGTTTCCACCACCATTGTTTGAGTTTCCATTGTTATTGCTCGGACACGGACCAATTACATCTCCATGAGCTTGATGCGCAGGCCAAGCTGAAAGAGGAATTTCTAATTGTTGAGGATTTCCTGTATTTCCAGGGGGATAGTGGCAAATTATGATTTTCTCCTCTGTATTGCCGTTTCCAGAGTTTCCATTATTTGAGTTATTGTTCCCGTTTGTATTAGCATTTCCAGAGTTGCCGTTTGAACCATCATTATTAGAATTGTTGTTTCCATTTGGATTTCCGTTTCCAGAATTACCATTGTTTCCGTTTCCACCACCATTGTTTGAGTTTCCATTATTATTGCTCGGACACGGACCAATTACATCTCCATGAGCCTGATGCGCAGGCCAAGCTGAAAGAGGGATTTCTAATTGTTGCGGGTTTCCTGTATTACCTGGAGGATAGTGGCAAATTATGATTTTCTCCTCTGTATTACCAGTTGAGCCGTTGTTTCCATTACTGCCACCGCTGTTGTTAGGTAAGACATAATTTACATTGATTATTTTGGTATCTGAACCACAAGCATTTGCAGTCGAAATTACTATTACGTTTGTTCCTTCATTTAACAGCAAACTAGAAGTGAGAATTCCATTTGTAAATGAAAATGGTTTTTGAATTCCGTTTAATGTAAATGCAATAGCGTTTTGTGTTGTATTTGTTATAGTTGCCGCGACATTGAATGCACTTGAATTTACAGTTTGATTTGCGGAGTTAGAATTTATTGTAATAAGCGGAGGAACGCAATTGTCATAAACCACTGTAATTGTTTCAGAATCATTTCCGCAAGCGTTGGTTCCAGAGAAAACGATTACGTTATTTCCTGGTTTAAGGATTAAGTTTCCTCGAACTATATTACCGTTTCTTGTTGGTGAAGTTGTTATTCCATTAAGAGTTAAGTTGTATGAATTTGCATTTTGCAAGTTTCCTTCAAAGGCCAATGTAGCTCTATTCAAAGTCGAATTTTGAGTTGGAGTTGTAATCGAAACATTTGGTGGTGTGCATGAAACACGGTTGACGGTTACTGTCTTGATATCAGTTCCACAAGCGTTTGTAACTTTTATGGTTAAAGTATTTAATCCTTCAGATAAATTTAAGTTGCCGCTAATGATACCTGCGTTTAAGGTTGCATTGACAGGTTGATTATTCAATGTAACTATTACTTGATTTAACGAATTGATATTGTTCGTATTTGCCACAAAAGAATTTTGAGTTGTATTAACTGTAATCCCAGATGATGGTTGAGCAATTGTTACTGATGGAATTTGGCAATCCTTGTAGTTGACAGAAATCGTTTTTGACGCTGTTCCGCATGTTTTTGTAGCTGAAACTACAAAGGTGTTAACCCCAGGAAGCAATGTAACTGCGCTAAATAATTGACCATTCGTGTAATTGAATCCAATTTCTTGTCCATTTCTACTGACTGTAATTCCATTCGCGTCAGCCATATTTGTAATTGCTGCTGTCAATGAGTACGAATTGTTAGTTGTTTCATTTCCGCTACTCGTTATATTAACTGAAGGAGCAACGCAATTATCATATTCAACGGTTATCGTTTCAACATCTGTTCCACAGTTATTTGTCGCCGAAACAGTTATGGTGTTCAACCCATTTATTAAAGTAAGGGAGGCATCTGATGATTTTGAAGCAACAGTATAGTTAAAGTTGCTTACGTCAACGCCATTTAATTTAATTTTCAGGTTATTTTTACTGGTAATATGTTCAATTTGAGTTCTTAATCTTATTACTGGATTAGTAACCTTGCTATTTTGAGTTGGACTTGTAACAGTAATAATAGGTGCATTACAAGTTTGATAATTTACGGTCGTAACTTCTGTGTCAGTGCCACACGAATTATTGAGTCGAATTGTAATTGTATTAATGCCAGAAATTAATGCGACGTTAGCCGTTAAGACTCCGTTTGTGAAGGTGAAATTTCTAGTGGCAGTTCCGTTTACATCCAAATTGATTTGTTGATTCGTAGAAACCCCTGTAACATTAGCTCTCAAAACAAGATTTTGAGAATTCACAGTTGTACCAGCTGCCGATGGATTCAAAAATGTAGCAATAGGAGCCACGCAATTGTCATAATTAACATTGCTTTCGATCGTTGCATTACCGCACGGATTGGAAAGATCTATTCTAAAATTATTAGATCCAACGTTTAGATTAACATTTGCTTGAATAACACCATTTTGAATATTGAAAGAGAAGTTATTCAATAGTATTCCATTGGCATAAAGTTTAATTGCAGATTTGTTTTGAACTCCGCTAACTATTGCACCTAGAACATAAGCTTGTGTTTTAACAGTTGACCCTGTCGCATTGGGATTTGTAAATGATCCAGCGGGTAGACTGCAATTATTATAGTTCACCGTGAATGTTTTACTGTCAGTTCCACAACGATTTCTAGCGGTAATTGTGAATGTGTTAACTCCTGGAACTAAGGTTACAGTTGCTTTTCCTTGTTTTGTAGAAGTGTTGAAATTGAAGAAAAGCGAAGCGTTGTTTCCATTCAAGACTTGAATTTCATTTTGTGAAATAACATCATTTGCACGAAAATCGATATCAAACTGAGGATTGGTTACCGTTAAATTCGCTGGTGAAACAATTGCTACTGATGGCGGTGGGCAGCTAGAGAATGAATTCGGGTTGGTAACATTATTATTGGACGACGTGCCGTTCAAATTATTTCTGCCTCTTAATCTGAACTGTATGTATAACGATGTGTAATGATAAAGATCATTTTTAGATCGAGGTAAAGCAGATTGGATCGCATCAAAATTATCTTTTAGTGTAAACGTAGTTTTGTGCTCGAATCCAATCGTTGTGCGTTTTCTTATGTGATAACCTAATCCAAAACCAAGACTAGGCATAACATTTACCCGATATTTGGAATATCCGTCAAGGGCTGTTTCGTATGAATTGTCAAAGTTTATGGCACTAATTCCAGTTGTTTGATAGTTATATAAAGTTGGACCAACCAAAAAGTCTGTAGAATCGGTTAGATTTCCATAGGTTCGGTTCCAAGTTAAACCTACTCCTCCAAAAATATATGGATCCCAACCTGTTTTTTGAGTCAATGCATTCAGGTGAATGGCCAATTCCAGGGCTAAACGATGCACATTGGATTTGTAATTATGATACGTATAACCGAGTCCATTTTGGTATCCGTAGAGTGCATTGCCTTGGTTTAATCCGGTAAGCGCTGTTGAATCCTTATCCTGCCCATACCAATTTCCATTCAAATATCTTCCTCTGATGTCGAATGAAAAAGGTTTTCCATAATTGTAATTATATGATTTACCGATGGTAATTCCCCAGCCTGCTCCTGTTTGGTTTGAAACATCAGTCGTTTGCCATGTTCCACCAAGGTTTAATCCCCAAAACCACTTGGAGGCATTATCATAATCTACTTTTTGAGCAGTTAATGAAAACGAGCAAAGAAATAAAAGAACAATGTAAAGATTTTTCATATTAATTATTTATTAGTGATGATAGGAATTGCCAATTAAATTCACACTCGTTAGTGATTAATCTCAATATGGCTTATTTCAAATCACAAATTTTCAACTTCCTTCCTAATATTGTGCCAACAGTCACGTAAAAAAAATAAAAGTAAAGAATTTAATTGTAAATCAATAAAAATAGGCATTAATTTATTGATAATTAGTAAGATATGTTTTTGTTAATGTTTTGTTAAACGCGAATTATTTAAAATATTGAATGTTTTGGAACCTTAAAATTACAAGTAAGTTACTTTCAGCTAGTCGTTCAATAGTTGAACCTAAAAGCTGTGTTTTATTGTCATAAACAATTTGTAGTTCACCTGTGAAAACAGCACTGTTGAAATTTTTCCTTTCAATTACGTTTCCAAAATTATCATATTTAAATTGTGACTCCTTGACGGGCTTTTCAGAGTCATTGTATAGAATTGCCCAAGAAGAGAGTAGCCCTCTTTCATTGTAGAAAAACTTCTTTTTGTATTCAGTGGAACCCATTCTCAATTTCTGTATTTCTTCCATTTTATATCCATCAGCATCCCACGTTTCATATTCGTCCATGTATGGTAAACCGTAGTTATTGTAGGTAACTTTTTTGAATCCGGAATCTATTTTGAAATACTTCATCGTTTCCTTGTTGATGGAAATACTGCTTAAAACTTGACCGTTTTCATCAATAATGTCTCGTTTTTGCTCTATGGATACAACTCTATTTAGACTGTCATATTGATAAATGTATGCCGTTAATCCTCCACTCTCGGTTTTGCGATGCGCAATCAGGAGATTTTTATCATTGTAGTTATAATAGTTGACACTTGTATCTTTTTTCCCTAAATCCGATCTTACTTGAAAGGTTGAAATTAGATTTCCTGTTGTATCAAACGTATATTTGAAGAAATCGGAGGATGGCCGAACAACATCACCATCTTTTTTTCTTGAATATTGTCCTTCAAGGGATTTAATGCGATTTCGTTTAATGAAATCTCTATCAAAGAAATACTTATCAGTAAAGGCATCTCCAGACAAGTTGTTGATCATCTGTCCGAAGCTTGACTGTAAGTTTAGAATTAAACAAACAATCCAAAAATATCGAAATAGTGCTTGCAATAAATCAATTATTATTCAAATCGGTAAGTATTTTTCTCCAACTTGCTTTATCAGCGATTCGTTGTTCAAGTTCGCTTATTGAAATCCGATCCTGAAGCATCGTATCCCGATCACGAATTGTTACTGTATTATCTTCTAGCGTTTGGTGATCAACCGTAATACAAATTGGTGTTCCAATAGCATCTTGTCTTCTATATCTTCTGCCTATTGCGTCTTTTTCATCATATTGCACATTGTATTCAAATTGCAAAGCTTTTTGAATTTCTCTTGCTTTTTCAGGAAGACCATCCTTTTTAATCAAAGGCAAAATGGCCGCTTTGTATGGAGCAAGAACAGGTGGAATATTCAAAACAATCCGTTCGGTTCCATCTTCAAGTTTTTCGTTTTGAAAGGCAGCAGAAAGCACTGCTAAAAACAAGCGATCTAATCCAACGGAAGTTTCGACAACGTATGGAACGTAACTTTCGTTAATCTCTGGGTCAAAGAATTGAAGTTTCTTTCCGGAAAATTGCTCATGTTGTTTCAAGTCAAAGTCTGTTCTCGAATGAATACCTTCCAACTCTTTAAATCCCATCGGAAAATTGAATTCAATATCAGATGCTGCATTTGCATAGTGAGCCAACTTAATGTGGTCATGAAAACGATAGTTTTGATTTCCGAGTCCCAAATTCTTATGCCATTTTTCACGGGCATCTTTCCAATATTCGTACCACTTCATTTCTTCTCCCGGTCGAACAAAAAACTGCATTTCCATCTGTTCAAATTCGCGCATGCGGAAAATAAATTGCCTTGCAACGATTTCATTCCGAAATGCCTTTCCTATCTGTGCAATTCCAAAAGGAATTTTCATTCTTCCTGATTTCTGAACATTCAAGAAATTCACAAAAATCCCTTGAGCAGTTTCAGGTCGAAGATAAATGGTTGAGGCATCCCCGGCGACAGAGCCTAATTCGGTGGAGAACATCAGGTTGAATTGTCTAACCTCCGTCCAATTTTTTGAACCTGAAATCGGACATACAATTTCCAAATCAAGAATTAGATTACGAACGGCTTCCAAGTCGTTGTCCTCCAAAGAAGACTTCATTCTCGCCTCGATTTGAGTTATTTTCTCGGCATTGCGCAAAACGTTTGGGTTGGTAGCACGAAATTGGGTTTCGTCAAAATCGTTTCCGAATCGACTTTTTCCTTTTTCAACTTCCTTTTCTATTTTTTGTCTGATTTTTTCAATGTGCTCTTCGATAAGAACATCAGCGCGATATCGTTTTTTTGAATCCTTATTGTCAATAAGAGGATCGTTGAATGCGTCAACATGTCCCGATGCTTTCCAAGTCGTGGGATGCATAAAGATTGCGGCGTCAATACCAACAATGTTCTCATGCATTTGAACCATTGCCTTCCACCAATAAGTCTTAATGTTGTTTTTTAGCTCCGAACCCAATTGACCGTAATCATAGGTTGCTGCTAAACCATCATATATCTCTGAGGATGGAAAAATGAATCCATACTCTTTGGCGTGCGAAATAATGTCTTTCAGTTTATCTTGCTTTTGTTCCATGATGCAAAGATAAACGCATATTCAAAGAAAGTCCGAATTACAATCAGGTGAATTTCAACAATAGAGATTTAACAAATGTACTATCGAGAATTTAATTCTTAATAAACTTGAAAATAGATGAACCAATCTGAATCGTATATAGACCATTTCTAAAATCGGAAATAGCAATATCTTGAATTGTTGATTCAATTGTTTCTCTTTTCAAAATTCTCCCCTGCGAATCAATTATCACATAAAAATTCCCAATTATTTTTTCATCAACCCTTAATGTTAAAATGCTTTGCGCTGGATTCGGATATATTGAAATAACATAGTTAGTTTGATCAGTTATTCCAACTGTTAAATCCACGGTCGCTGTTGTTTCACTTGAACAACCATTAAAGGTGTATGTGACTAAATAATCTGTAGTTGTCGTTGGAGAAACTGTAATACTTGAAGTTGTCTGACCTGTCGGATCCCATAAAAATGAACCTCCACTTGGTGATCCCACAGCTGTAAGCGTAGCACTTTGTCCTGAACTAATGGTTGCATTATTAGCTGTTACTGTAGGCGTTGGATTTACTGTGACTAGCGATGAATCGATGAATTCGCACCCGCTTGACGTAACCGTTACAGCATACATATTCGTATTTGATGGTATAACAGTTATCCATGGTGTGATTTCACCATTTGACCATAAATAAGTTGTTGGTGAGGTGTTGTTACTTAATATTGAACAATCCAAAGAAGCAGACCCAATTGTTTGAGTAATGGTATAAGATCCAGGCTCATTCGCAAAATTTGTAAGCATCATAACATAAACCTCTCCAGTTTGAGTTCCAAAAAGATTGACTGTTTCAGTTGATGAGGTTGAATAGCTGCAATCTACAACAGTGTTAAGTCCAGATCCACTTGTCGCTGCGCCCAAATTCCCACAATATGTGGTAGCTTCAGCGTAACTTGAATAAGGTCCGTACAAGATAAAATCGACATCGAGACCGGAACCTCCAAAATTTGATGTTTGTATGATATCTAGTGTTAAATCTCCAGGTTGTTCAATTTGCATATAAAACCAAGATGGATTTGGTTGTGTTCCCAAACAGTCATAATTATTTCCAACAGGAGCGGTCGTATTGGTCAAATTTGGAAAATTAAGGGATGTATTTGAACAGATCGGCTCTGCTAAATCACACGAAATGGAATTGGACCCAGCGGATAAAACAACAGTTTCTCCTTGACAAACAATTGTATCTGTTAGATTAAGATTATCTAACGTGGCAATACCTACCGAAACTGAATCCGTAATTGAACATCCATTAATCGTTTGATACGAAACAGAAAATAGTGCTGATGAAATGGGGCTTACAGTAATTGAATCAGTTGTCTCTTGTGTATTCCATAAAAAAAATCCTCCTGAAGGATTTCCAGTTGCTGCTAAAGTAATTTGATTTCCAAGGCATATACTAGTATCGGATATTAAAGAAATCGAGGGTTCAGGGCAAACAGTAATAGAAAATGTATCCGCATAACTTGAACAACCATTTGCAGTTGCAGTTAAGACTATATTTGCAGTTTGACAAATAGAAGTAGAATTCGTCGAGGTAAATGTTCCAATATCGCCACTGCCTGATGAGGGCAAACCAATACTGATATTATCCAAAGCCCACAGGAAGGTTGAATTGGTTACAGTGCATGCAAAGGGTGAAACCGTTATTTCTTCATTGGCACAATTTGAAAAATCTGGGGTTGGGAAAACAATAGGTTCAGGGCAAACAGTTATGGAAAATGTATCTGGCATACTTGCACAACCATCTAAAATGGCATAAACAACAATGTCAGTGATTTGGCAAAAGTTTGCGGCATTGAAAACTAAAAATGAATCAATATTACCAAATCCAGTTGGAGCCAATCCTATTGAAACATTGGTGCTACTCCAAACATAGTTCGTGCTCGGGTTAGCCGGTGTCGAAGAAAATGGGTTAACATTAACAAATGTATTGGCACACGCCGACAAATCCGGAGAACTTATCAAAGTAGGCGTTACACGAACGGTAATTGTAATTGTATCATACAATGTAGGACAATTGTTCAATGGATCCACGGCTTCTATTAAAATTGTTGAAACTCCTGGGTTATTAGTAATGGAATTTAATGTGCTTCCTGATCCGAACGCAGGTATTCCTGTTGATAAATTATCATTTGTCCAACCAAAATTATAGTTGCCGAAATCAGTACTAAACGATATATTTAAGAAATCGCCTGAACAGATGCTTTGATCAGATACAAGTATGGTCGTACCACATTGCGAATTCGCTCGAAAAGCTGAAAATATTATTAAAACCACTAAAATTAAAGTCTTCATAAATTTAAAATAATGTTAAAAATAATGTTTTTAGTTGGATTCCTAAAATAGTATGGTAAGCTTCTCCTGAACAGCTTTATGCTTTAATTGTTAAAACAGCATGCGAGAAGAATCAGAATTAAAAGCTTTACGACCTGAAATTTTTTCAGAACAAACAACTTGGAACGAACTTGAAACTTTTCAAAATGAGGTTTTGCGACCAATATTGAAATATCAGCACGAATTAATCATTCGGTTAACAAAGGAAAAGGCACTTTTTCAGAAGCAAATGTCTACTATTTCAACCCTGGAACACAAGCGCGATTCGATAAGAAGCTTTTTTCTTTCACAACCGAATTTTAAGTATTTTTTGATTGGTCAAATTTGTGGTTTACTAACTTCAAGTGAATTCGATTTTTATCTTAAGACAAAAAAAGAGCTAGACAAACGAATTTCGAATATGCTCTCCGATCGAATTCTAAGCCATTATTCTTAGTTTTTAATTTTACACAATCGATTTGATAGTTATAATTAATAAATTAGCGACAATTAATTTATTTGTATGAAATCCATTTTTCTTTTCTTTTCATTGAGCGCTTGTTTGATCGCTACGTCTCAATCGAATTTGTCAATTTTTAATAATTCAGGCCAGCGATTTTATGTCATTTTGAATGGTATTAAACAAAATTCAATGGCGCAGACAAACGTCAGTGTTTCAGGCATTAAAGATGGAGGTTACTCGGTTAAATTGATTTTTGAAGATGGGAAAACTTCTGATATTGACAAGAATTTTTTCATCGATTCACCTAGTGACATCACGACTAAAGTAGTATTTAAGAAGGGGAAAGGAAAATTGCAGTTAGTGAGTATGTTGCCTACCAGTGGAGCGATTCAAAATAATTCAGTGACATATCGTCCAAATGAGACTTTTATTTATTCAGATCAACAAGCTGTTACGACGAATCAAACTAATGTTTCGCCGATTAATGGAAATGGCAGCAATCAAACAGTTAATACGACAACAAATTCAAATGCTCAGATTTCAAATGCGACCATAAATACACCAACTAATAACCAACAGATGAATGTAAACTCAAGTAGCACTGTTACGAACTCATCTTCAAATGCTTCAGTTGGTAATACTCCACAGAATGTTCAGTTAAGTGTTGGATTGAATGCAAATGGCTTAAATGGCGCACCGACCGAAATGTTGAACGGAAATGTTAACGTGAATATTAACGTGAATGGTAATTTGAATGGTAGCATCAATGAAACGCAGACAACCCAAACAATTCAGACAACCCAAACAACAATTACTCAATCCCAAACAGGCACTTCAACGATGAACGTGAATTCATCTCAAAATCAATCAAATCTAAACAGCAATCCTGCAAATGTTTCGATAAACAATAATTCCCAGAATTCAATTAACTCATCGTCTAATCAAAACCTAAATAATCAATTGAGTAACATGAATTCGAATTGTACAAAAACAATTAGTGACTTCGATGGCTTTATGAAAGATTTAAAGTCCCAAACTTTTGAGGATGACAAAATAGAAACAATTAAAAAAGACCTAATTTCAAGTTGTTTATATCACCAACAAGCATACAAAATCATTGAAACATTGACGTTTGAGGAAAATCGATATGAAATCGCAAAATACTTGTATGCTAGGACTCTTGATAAACAACTTTCGGAAAAAGGGATATTACCATTATTTACCTTTGACAGCACCAAAATGGATTGGCGGGAATATGTAAGGAATTATAAATAGACCCTTTAATTGTAATTTTTCTGATAGAATTCTTGGAGAACCACTATCAGATAGAAGATTTTAATAAGATTCAGAACTAATTAAATTAGAGCCAACAATCTAAATCATTTGCCTTTTTTTACTTTGACACCTCCATTGTTAATAGTCGGTATTTTAGCGGGAGAGGTAGGTGTTTTTATCGATTCAGGATTCTTTTGAGGTAGGTTACTCTTTGGGGATTTAATTTCAAAATTCGTATTCGGACTTACATTTTCATTCGATCCTTTGCCGTTTGATTTGGAATCTATTTCCTTTCCAGCAGGCAACTTATTTATTTCATTGGAATTTGGTTCAGAAATGGGCAATGGATTTGGGTTCGCGTTTAAAATTCCTGAATTATTGTTGATTATCGGGTTTTTTAATTCAACGAGTTTAGCTCCTCTAGCTGGATTATTGACAACTGGAACAGGACTTGGGTTTATATCTAAGAAACCATTATCGAATATACAACCAGGCATTTCGTCTGCTAGAACACCCATTTGTTCGCATCTTCGCCTTGAAGCGTCGCGACGGTCGGATGGTAAGTCCGATACCAACATGTGCTCCCGAGGGAAGGTTCGATCTGTGAAACTAGCCGTTGAAGTGCCGCTGGCGTAATCGAATAATGTGGTTTGATCGTTGACTCTCCAATCTTCAGCAAAATCGCGCGTCAAAAAACTTAAATATTCTCGTTCAGCATTTGCAGTAGCTTGCTGAAGAAGGGGATTTCCAAAAGATGAAAAAGAAGCATAAACAGGACGTTGTCTATTCGAAGCTCGGCCGTTGAAATCATCTTCCATGATTCCATTCGCATTACCCAATAAACCTTCAAATTCACCCCGATCACAATCGAAAACTTCAACTGTCAAATTCACAAACCCCATTTGAGAGGATCGACTTTCTACAATCACATTTTCTCCAGTGGGCCATGAAACCGTATAGTATCTACCATTGAGACTAAGTGTTCCTCCATTTGGAAGAAAATAAGTTCTTCCGTTTAATGATATTGGCTGCCCATTGAGTCTCCATGGACTAAAGTTTCCATCTGGTTTGTCTCCGCTGTAATAGCATAAACGGTCGCCCGCAACGTTGAGCGCAATCGCCGTATTTAATGAGAAGTTTCTGTCTTGCGGACTCTGTCTTGCTTGAACTTCAAAGTGGTTTTTTATTGATTTTGCAACAACAAATTCACCAACTGTTTGAAATGAATAAGTCGCCTGATCAAAGGATTTAAGATGTGGGTCGCCGTAACTTCTGCCAATTATCGTAGAACAAAAACTATGATTAAAAATCATCTCAGCCATATTCCATTGGCTTGAATTTTGAGGAGTTCCCGAATTTCTTCCTTGTGTAATTAATTGACTTAACCCCCTTCGTTGCTCAAGTGGAATCATCGTTGCCATCTGATATGGAGTAAATTCCTCAGGAAATGTTCGATCCGGAATCGGTTTTTTGTCTGCGAGCGCTAAAATGGAATTGGCTAACCACTCCCCACGAATAGGATCCCAATTCGATAGCTCCTTTTTTATGCTTGCGAATTCATTTTCTAAACTAGATTGAGCGTTTAGCGAGCACGAGAATGCTAAAAAACTTATTACTATGAGTGAAGTGAAATTTTTCATAAAGACATTTAAATTATAAATACCAAGAATCGTTCCAAATTAATCGTTGAATTTGTAACCAATTCCCTTTACAGTAGTTATGTATTTGTCGCCTATTTTTTCTCGGAGTTTTCGTATGTGAACATCGATCGTGCGGTCACCTACAACAATGTCGGTTCCCCAAACTGTTTCCAAAATAACATCACGCTTAAAGACATAATTTGGTCGAGAATAAAGTAAAGCGAGTAATTCAAATTCCTTGCGCGGTAAATGAATTTCTTGTCCATCTTTGATCATGACATATTTCTCGCGATTTATCTGAAATTCTATGGTTTCAATATGATGAGGCCTTACCGATTCTTTTCTTCTCAATAGCGCGTTAACTCGACTAATCAGAACTTTTGGTTTTACGGGTTTTGCAACGTAATCATCACCGCCAGCTTCCAAACCGGCTATTTGACTGTAATCCTCGTTTCTTGCTGTTAGAAAACAAATTAAAATGTCATTATTTTCCTGAGATGATTTCAGATTCTCACAAACCTCAATACCATCCATTTCCGGCATCATGACATCGAGTAGAATTAAGTCTGGTTTGCGGGTTTTAATTTTTTCAAGACAAACTGCGCCGTTTTCGCAAGTAGTAACCTCATGGCCACTCTTCTCTAGGTTATACTTTAGAAGTTCACGTATGTCTTCATCGTCATCAACCACGAATATTGTTGCCATTCTTAATTTTTGGAACAAAGATAAAGGGTTATGGATAATTCTCAAACTAATAAATTTGAAATCAAAAAAACATTATTGTAAAAAATTTGGTTAAAAAAGATGTGACTGTGAATATTTCAAACTAAAAAGTGGTATATTTGCAGAGTAGTAGTAGGTTAGGTTGATACTGAGGGCTTTGGATGAAAATCTAAAGCCCTTGGTTTTTTTGTATATTTGATCTTGAATATGAAAATCAAAATTCTACTTGTTGAGGACGATGTTAATTTGGGGTTGGTTGTTTCAGATCAATTAAATACGGATGGATATGCGGTGACTCTCTGTTGTGATGGTGTAGAAGCTCTGCAACGATTTAATCAAGAAACTTTTCATTTGTGTATTTGTGATGTTATGATGCCAAAGAAAGATGGTTTTACATTCGCTAAAGATATTCGTCAATTAAACTCCGAAATACCAATTCTTTTTCTTTCCGCTAAATCGATGACGGAGGACAAAGTCGCTGGATTCAATGCTGGTGGGGATGATTACTTAACAAAACCTTTTAGTGTAGAGGAATTGCAATTAAGGGTAAAAGCACTGCTTAAACGGGTCAATTTAAAAGTTGAGCAACCTGAAGAAAAAATAATTTCATTGGGCTGTTTTACCTTTGATGTTGAAAATTACACACTTAAATCACAAACAGAATTAAAAAGCCTGACGAAGAAAGAAGCTCAAATACTCAAGATTCTATATAAATTCAAAAATCAGGTGATTCCGCGTGAGGTAATTTTAAACGCCGTTTGGGGTCAGGATGACTATTTTGTGGGGCGAAGTTTGGATGTTTTTATTACCAAGTTGCGGAAATATTTAAAAGAAGAAGCGAAAATTCATATTTCCAATGTGCATGGTGTCGGGTTTAAATTTGAAATTTTAGAATGAGCCATTTTTTGCTCCACGTTGAAACCGCGACTAAAGTTTGCTCCGTGGCATTATCACTGAATGGACGGCAAGTCGCTATAAAGGAAACCAATTCTGATCAATATATTCATGGTGAAAGTTTGAATTTGTTTATTGAAGAAGTGCTCTGTGATGCTAAAATCGAAATTCAAGATTTAAATGCTGTTTCAATTTCTAGTGGCCCTGGTTCGTATACGGGTTTACGAATAGGTGTTTCTTCGGTAAAAGGTCTTTGTTATGGTTTGGGAATCCCGCTAATTTCTATTCCAACACTGGACGCTCTTTATTTTTTGGCTCGAGAAAAATACACGAGTGAATCAATTTGTGTTATGCTCGATGCTCGAAGAATGGAAGTATACAGTCAAATTTGGGGTAACGATGGAGCCATTTTAAAGTCCCTAAGCGCAGATGTTTTAGACGAAAATACATACAACGAATTTGATTCTTTCGTTTGTGTAGGGGATGGTGCCGAAAAAATGAGAGACATTTGGAACCCTCGCTCGATTCATTTCGACTCTTCGCTAATTCCCAGTGCAGCAGGGCAAATCAAGTTGGCGTATAACAAATTTTTAGTCAATGATTTTGTTGATGTGGCAGATTTTGTTCCACATTATCTCAAGGAATTTCAATCAACAGGTCAATCAAAATAAAGATTCTTTTTCCAAGAACCACTATTTTCACAATTATCTGAAACTAGAATTTCAATTGTAGCGGATTTTATTTCCAAATCCTTTCTAACATAAATCAATCGGTTCGTTTTTAAATCGTAATCCAAGGGTTGCCATTCGCCATTGACCAAAATGTTGTAGTTGAAAATGTCTGTCTGACTGTCAATCACTTTCCAAATCAATTTATTGGAATGAATCAACGTATCACCTGTCTTAAAATTTTCTGGAAAGACTTTTGGCGAAATAGTATCAATTTTGACGGTGAATTCACCGAAAACCTTTGATTCGGTAATCAGTTTTTGATTTTCAATTTTAGTAAACAACGATGTCGTTTTTCCATTCGAAACAACTCGGATATATTGTTTTTTAAGGTCAATATTTTTAATGGGCTCCATCGTCACTTTAAATGCCTTTTGGATGGTTATTTCTCCACTTCCGAATCGATTACTTTGAATTTCATTCATTTTTTTTATCGGTTCATAAAAAGTAAATGACTCGATGTCAATTTCCATTTGTGCACTCCTAAAATGATAGCTTGAGTCGGGAATAAAATGAGTTCTTGATGAATAAAAGCGTTCTGATTTGTTAGGAGTTTCCTTAGAGGCGATAAGGGAAAAACGTAATTTTGACGTGTTTTTTGAAACATCCTTAAGAATGATTTCAACATTGAACGAATCCTTAGGATTTATTTTCAGGCTACCGATTTGTTCAAATTGGTAGATGTGTAGTGGGTTGTGTGCGGTTTTAAAGAGCTTGTGAAAGCGCATTTTTGATTTTTTATATTCATCCAAATCCTGGTGACTGTTTACATACCGGGAATCGTCAAATGAGATTCGATTGTAAATGGATTGAAATAACGTGTCGTTCCCAACTAAACAACTATTTTCGAAAAGCCCAAAAGTGCCCGCAGATCCAATGGGATCAGAACCTGATACCGCAAACGCTAATTGTCCATAATCAGGAATAAAATCCTTTGTCAAATTAATTTTGTTTCCCGGGATTGAATAACCACTTTTGGTTTTCTGTACATTTATAATCATAGATTTTCCTGGAATTTGATATCCTTTTTCATCAACAGCATAAATTTTTATTGCTTGAATCACAGGTGGTGAATTGTCAGATATATTGAAGCCGTGGAGCAATGGGTTTAAACCGTGTTCTGTTTTAGTATCTCGTATCTCAAAATGCAAATGCGGCCCAGTTGAAGACCCACTATTTCCTGAAAGTGCAATTCGTTCTCCTTTTTGAATTGGCAACTCATTTTTCTGCAATTTCAAATCGATGTTGTTCGAAAATGCTTCCACTTGAAATGGTTCAAGGAAATCCATTATTTTGTCTGAGAACGACGAGCAATGAGCGTATACGCTTGTAATTCCATTAGGGTGATCAATATATAAAACTCTACCATAACCGGTGGGTGAAATTCGAATTCGCGATATGAATCCATCTGAAATGGAATGAATTGGAATGCCCTCTCTTTGGTTTGTCTTAAAATCAAGCCCCATATGAAAATGGTTTGGACGGATATCTCCAAAAATTGCGCTCAGTTGAAGTGGGATCCCCAATGGAGAATGATATTTTGAATCAACTGTTACATTTTGAGCCATTGATTTTAAAACAACAAAAAGAAAAATAGAGAAAAGACCAATGTAACGCATAAGCAAAGTTAAGCTTTCAAAAAAAACACAAAATACATTCCAAAAAATATTGTCCGTAATTATTACAATGTTAACTTTGTGCAAAGTCAATAAGCAATGACTGAGCAGATAGAAAAAAGTATCGAACAAATTTTAGAGAAGGCCAAGGCGCTTCATCTTGATTTACAAAGCGAAAGATCAAGAGGAGAATCATTATCGTTGGAAATCGACAAAATGAAGGCTGAGCTTTTTACTGCTACAGAGCGCGAATTTATGTTGAATACTGAAATTGAAACGTTGAGGTCGGCATTGCAAATTGCAGAAAATAAAGTTGTTGAAGTTCCTGTTCAAACGCTTGGGAAGCGGGAAGAGGAAATCGAAGAACTTGTTAAAGAGATAGAATACTGTATAGAACAGCTGAAAAAATAGCAATGGGAAAAATTTCTATAAAAGTCTTAGTTGGTGGCAGAACTTACCCCTTAACCGTTTCGGAAAACGAACAGGAAAAGGTAATGAAAGCTGCTGAAGACATAAACAAAGGAATCGAACTTTTGCGCCAAAATTATGGTGTAAAGGACCCACAGGATTTATTAGCAATGACAGCACTACAGCTTGTTTCCAAGGGACAATCGGGCACTCCAAAATCGGAAGTGGTTGCGGTTCCTGCGGATTATGGCGATATTGAACTCGCATTGGAGAATTTATCCAAGCAAATTAACGAGTTGAAATAATCTTTAGCTTTTCTTCGCAACAACAATTACTTAATTTTAAAAAGTGATTTATGGTTGTAGTATGGATAATTGTTGGACTGCTAGGTGGAGGAATTGGAACCTACGTTTTGCAACAAACGGCTTTAAAAACAAAAAGTCAAAAAATCGTTAAGGATGCCGAAATAGAAGCAGAAAATATCAAAAAAGATAGAGTTCTTCAGGCAAAAGAAAAGTTTTTAAAGCTCAAAGAGGAACACGAAGTAACAATAAAGGATCGTGAGCGAAAACTTCAGTCTAATGAAGATCGTGTTCGTGCTAAAGAAAAATCTTTCACGGATAAGTTGGAGCATTTGGGGCGGAAGGAAAAGGAAATTGAGAAAACACAAGGTGATTTCGATGCTAAATTCCAAGCTCTTGATGTGCGTTTACAGGAAGTTGATAAAATCCAACAAAAGCGTGTTGCGGAACTTTCAAAAATCAGCAATATGAGCGTGGATGAAGCAAAAAACATGCTCATGGAAGCCTTAAAAGATGAGGCGAGAACTGCAGCAATGGCTTCAATAAAAGAGATAACAGAGGAAGCTAAACTCAATGCCAATAAAGAAGCACGTAAAATTGTAATTCAATCCATTCAGCGAGTGGCTACGGAGCAGGCTATTGAAAATGCGGTTTCAGTATTTAACATTGAATCAGATGAGGTAAAAGGAAGGATTATCGGTCGTGAAGGACGAAACATTCGCGCTTTGGAAGCGGCAACTGGTGTAGAAATTATTGTTGATGATACACCAGAGGCAATTATTCTTTCATGCTTTGATCCTGTGAGACGAGAAATCGCCCGTTTGGCCTTGCATCAATTAGTTTCTGATGGCCGTATTCACCCAGCTAGAATTGAAGAAGTAGTTTCGAAAACCAAGAAACAATTAGACGAAGAAATCGCCGAAACAGGCCGGAGAACATGTATCGATCTTGGAATTCACGGACTTCATCCTGAACTTATGCGTATGGTTGGACGTATGAAATTTCGTTCTTCTTACGGACAAAATTTATTGCAACACTCGCGTGAGGTAGCAAATCTTTGTGCAATCATGGCAGCAGAGCTTGGTTTAAATGTGAAATTGGCAAAACGAGCTGGTTTATTGCATGATATAGGAAAAGTTCCAGACGAAGAGCCAGAATTACCACATGCCATTTTAGGTATGAAAATCGCCGAGAAGTTTGGTGAAAAAGGAGATGTGTTGAACGCGATTGGAGCTCACCACGATGAAATCGAAATGACAACCTTGATTTCTCCGATTGTTCAGGTTTGTGACGCTATCTCAGGTGCTCGACCGGGTGCTCGACGTGAAATAGTTGAAGCCTATATCAAACGTATCAAAGAACTTGAAAACTTGGCATTGTCATATGACGGGGTGCAAAGCGCTTATGCGATTCAAGCCGGACGTGAACTTCGCGTTTTGGTAGAGGCGGAAAAAGTTTCCGACCAACGATCCGAGGAGTTATCCTTTACAATTTCGCAACGAATTCAAACAGAAATGACTTATCCTGGACAGGTTAAAGTAACTGTAATACGTGAGAAAAGAGCGGTGAATTACGCGAAGTAAGAAGGGCCATTTTGTAAGTCAGGAGTTGCGTTTTGAAGCATTACGTTATTTCAAAATAATATTCCAACTGAATGTTACAAACAGAAGAATAAAAACGCCTAAAATTAGGGCCAAAATAAACCTTTGAGCAAATAAACTTCTGCGCTCTAAAATAGGTAGCATTTTTAATCGAACTTCATCACTTTGATTTGGTGTTAGAAAGGTAACTGATAACCAAACAATAGTTGTTAGGATGGTCACTATGACAACGCGAGATTCTTCCATTGGAAAACGGTTTAAAGGCAAAATCATATGAATTTTAGGATAAATCAACGTGAAAACAGCCGAACTTAGCATTGCGCTCAATTGCGACCAAGCGTTAATTCTAAACCAAATCCAACGGAGAATGTAAACAGGCGCGACTCCAGCCGCAATGGAGAAAGTTACTTTTACTAAACTTTGCAAACTGTCAATTTGTAATGCAAAAAACATTGCCAATATACTCAAGCCAAGCATACTACCAAATGACACCCATCGAATTTTCTTTTCCGAAGCGTTTGAATTCACGTATTCCTTATAAGCATCCATTGTCAAAAAGGAAGCACCCCAGTTCAGTAATGATTCAGCCGTAGTTATAAACATCCCAAAGAATCCCAGTAAAACCAAAGGTTTTAGCGAATTTGTCACAGAACTAAATACCGTTTCTACATATTGAATTTCACTTGTGGAATTGTCGCGAGATAGTCCCAGAATTAAAAAAATGTGACCGAGTATAAAAAAGCTCAAAATCAGTGAAATTGCCGTTGGGAGCAGTCCAGTAAGCAAGGCATTTTTCTTTCCTTTTACAGCTGTGAAACGTACCATTTCAGGTCCGCCTCCATCAAATAAATAACAACTCCACCATTGGACGACAAGAAAAATGATTAGTGAAAACCAAGCATTTGAATCATTCGATTTCGGTAATAAAGCTCTTTTTTCAGGTTGTTTTTCAAAAAAGGTAAAAATCCCATCCCAACCTTCACCAACATTCCAAACGGAGTAAAAAATGACAATTAAACCAATAAAGTAAATTACGGCATGGAAAGCATCCATTTTTAATTTCAAATCCAATACATTTTTAAGAGAGAACAGACATAAAACCAATCCTGTAATTAGAATAGCATATTTGGGTTCAACATCAAAATAAATTTGAATTACCCTCGAAAATCCCAACACATGAAAGCAAAGAGATAGCGCAACCACCAATCCGCCAACATAAATGGCACGAAATAGATGAAGCACTTTTCCGCTTTTTCCAGGAAATCGAAAAAGTAAAAATTGATTATCCGTAATGAAATCCATTTTTTGCCAGAGCGGCGCAAAAACAATCGGAACAACAAAAGCCCCAACCCAACCTGCCCAAACCATCCACATTCCTTGCATCCCATGCTCTGCTATCAATCCAGTCAGAAATTGACCTTGATCAACCGATAAATAGAACATGTAAAGAGAAAGACCTGAAACAACCCACGAAACTTTCTTATTTGATTTGAAAACAGAGTTAAACCAGTCTTTTTTTTGAAAGAAAGTTAATGAGGTAATTAAAATGAAATAGACGGCGAAAATTAGCACAAAGCCACTAGATTTTAATTAATGTATATATTGAATTTTGAATACATAGTAATTTTCAGTTAATTCAATTTTTCCAACTCCCAAATCAGGCATTATCTTGACATATCGTTTATATCGTCAAGGTTCGATAATTCGATACTCCTCTCGAATAGGAAAACCTTAGTCATAGGTTTGGGTTTTTCTTTCTACCATAAGCTGAATAAAGCCGAAGGATTGAATTTTGAATTCCTTTTTCGTTTCAGTTTCCTAAGCCTCGATTTTTGTAACTCTTCTATTAAAATACTTGCTCAATAGTTTAACTGAAATACGCGATGGCATGAGGTAAAATAAAAGATTTCGAAGGGAAATCGCAATTGGATTGCTCAATTGACCAATTTTACCCAAACGTAAACTTTCTTGATTAATTTGTTTTGCACGGTCAAAGTGAAGTTCTTCATAGCGTTTATAGGCTTTATCTGTAAGACCATATTTGTCAATACACTTTGCTAATAGATAAGCTCCTTCAATAGCTGTGCATCCTCCTTGACCAAGATTTGGCGTTGTTGGGTGGGCAGCGTCACCTATTAATACGACATTGTTTTTATTCCAGCCTTTTGTGGGGATTCTGTCTGATAAACTATTCTTAAGAATGACCTCAGTTTCCTCTATTAATGCGGGAATTGGATGATGCCAATCGCCAAAAAGTCTTTTTAATTTAACTCGTGTTCCTTCTGGTTCATCATCTTGCAAAAACTCCTCATTACAAGTAGCCCACCAGCCATAAACCCCCTCTTTAATCGGAACAATACCAACGCGTTGCCCTTTTCCCATTGTCTCACTTCCATGACCGATGTCAAAATTCGTTTTTACAACACCTCTCCAGATATTGTATCCTCTAAAAATGGGCGAACCGTCATTAATTAGATATTTCCTAACTTCCGAATGAATTCCATCCGCACCAATAACGGCATCAAAAAGTTCAGATTTGCCATTTTCGAAGACAAGTCTAAGTTTATGATCATTGGTTTTATCAAGTGATTTTAGCCCGTGATTTTCAAATAATTTAGCACTCGTGTGATTTAGTAATACCCTATGAAGATCTGCTCTGTGGATACAAATTACCGGATATTCACCTTTTGGTTCTGAATACCCAAGTGTCGTTCCTTTTGAGGTTTTAATTAATATCTTCTTTAATTCTCCGGCTGTTTTTAAAATATCGGAATATAATCCAAGTTCATCCATCACACAAAGTGCATTGGGAAACACGCTTATTGCTGCCCCAACTTCTCCAAAGGATTCTTTCTTCTCAAAAATATGACATTCGTAGTCTTCAGATTTTAAAGACAAAGCAAAAGTCAATCCAGCTATTCCACCGCCAATAATGGCAATTTTTTGTTTTTCCACTAATTCAATTTTTTTGACAAATAGTATGCGTATAGGGGAACAAGAATTTCAATTACCGATACAATTGGCTGACTTGGGTCTTCAAATCCATAGGCAATGATGCCAACTACTCTAAAAATCCCAGCAGACAAAAATGCAAAAAAGAAACTCATTAACCCTAGGTAATAACGTTCAGGTTTTAGAGAAGCCCAAACAAAGAAAATCCCTAACCCTAATTCTAATCCTCCATAAAATGCCGTTATTTCAACAAGTGTATTTGGACTGTGATGTTTAAAACCAATCATTTCAGCTAATAAAAGAGGATTGTAAATAAAAGAAATGGCATATACAAATAAGCCAATTCCTACAACTTTTAATAAAATACTAGGCGCTTTCATTTTTTTCAATTTAATTAAAATCGATTCTAAAATAATGATTTTTAAAAGATTATCAAAATTTTAAGCTCATCTTGAATCAATCAATCGGTCCGTCAAATAATAAATTCAAGTTTAACAACCCCTTCCAAATCGGGAGTTGTCTTGACAAATTGGAGATATCGTCAAGGTTCGATAATTCGATATTCCTCTCTACTAGGAAAACCTGAGTCTCCGCAGCGGCGGATGGCTCAGGTTTTTATATGCCGAAAATTGAATCAAAGCTAATTAAGTTTTACTTTTTATTATTGTGATTGAATTTCAAATTCATTTAAAAAAAACCTTTATGCAATCATTTCATTAAGAGCGAATTAGACATGGAAAGGTTATCCAAGCAATCGCCAAACAACTGAGAGGAAGCTAGAGAACAAGCACAGCGCCTTAAGTGAAAAATTAAATTTGTAAATTTATTTTTGTTTTGGTATTTTTGATTTAACAAATTTTTCTATGAAAAAAATTATTTTTCTAACTTTCTTAGCATTTTCATCTACTTGTTTTTGCCAAATACCCGATTGGACCGAAACTACATGTGATGGCACAGGATACAATATGTATACTGAATTAGGGAATGGGAATGCCGTAATTTTAGATTTTGGTTCCATGTGGTGTGGGCCATGCAATATCACTGCCCCAGAACTTCAAACAATTTGGGAAAATTATGGGCAAGGCAGCATGGGTGTTAAAATTTTCGACTTCTTATTGGAAGATGCTAGTGCAAACCAAGCTGACTGTGCCGATTTGGCATTTTGGGAGATGCAACATTCTTTAACATACCCGGGGTTTGCGAATGCAAACGTCAGTAATATCTTTGCACAGTATAACGCTACATATGGTTCTGGTGGTATACCCCTCATTCTTATGTTCATTCCAAATATAAATAATCCAGGCGCTAGTACTCTTGTTTTCTCATCCTCTTCAAATTTATCTAGTCATGATCAGCTTGCTGAAGTACTTTCAGGTATATTATTAGACAATTCTTATTGGGCTTTAGACATCGATGAGTACAAATCAAACAATAATGTAGAGTTGTTGAAAATTGTTGATATGCTTGGTAGAGAAACAAAGCTTGTACCTAATACTCCACTTATTTATTATTATTCAGATGGAACACAGAGAAAAATTTTCAAAAACAATTATTAATTACATTTTAGATATGAGAACTTTACTTTCTGCTATCGCGAATCTTTTAATATTTACTACAGTAATATCCCAATCTACCCAAGTTCCAATTGTTAATGGGGATTTTGAAGCACCATTTAGCAACAATATCCCTCCACTTTTTAATCCAATCCAAGGTTTATCTAATTGCCCTGGATGGTACAATTATTATTCAATCGATAGCACAACTGCAAATAGCGGTTCTCAATCATTAAAAGTGAGCACCACAGTGAGTAATCAAATAAATCAAGTGATGGATTGGGGAAACGATACTGTTCCAGGTTCGACATATTCTGACCCGATTCAAGGAAATTGGAGTTGGGACATAAACAGTTGGGGAAGCATTTCGGTCAATTTTTATTCTAAACATCAAATTGCTTCAGGAGACAGTGCTTTAGTTTTATTTTATTTATCCCCTAGTGGGACTCTTGACGACGTATGCGCGATTGGTTATATGATCTTCACTGGCACGGAAAACAACTGGCAAAACCACACTCTAAATTTCATAGATTACTTTTCAAATATATGTGGTAATCCTAATGCTAACGCAAAACTTATTTTCCAAGCTTCTTCTACATTCAAAACCCGTTATCTTTGCAATGGTTGTAACAACTATAATGTCCAAAATGGAATTGCTGAAAGTGCACTTTGGATAGATGATATCACTGTTTCTTACATAGATCTGAATGCATCATCAGAAATATTTGGGGTAATTGATTCGAAAATTTATCCTAATCCAGTAACCGATAAAATAAATATAAAAATATCCGATGAAATCAAATCTGTCGAACTATTTGACATGCAAGGTGATTTAGTTTTAAAAAGCAATAAATCTGAGATAGACGCGTCCGATTTATGTCAAGGGATTTATACTTATATCATTAGAACTGTTACCGACAAATCATCCTACGGAAAGGTCATAAAGATTAATTGACTCACCCCAATAAATTAAAAATATTTTTAATTTATTCAAACTGAAATACAACAATCTATAGGACAAAACTATTGTTCCTTATGCTATCATTTGTTATCTAAAATCAATTTTTAACTTCAACCTAGAGCTTAAGTATAAATGCAAAACATAATATATTTTCAATATCAACTAGTTTCTAAATAATCTATTTACAAAGACTTAATTTCCCCTAACCCTTCCCAAATCAGGCTTGATAATTCAACACTCCTGTCTACAAGGAAAGCCAGTCAAAATATGATTGTTTTTTTTGTTTTTAACCCCTTCTTACTTCAAGTACTTATCCAAAAACTGCTCTTGTTCCCACAACACATGTAAAATATTCTCTTTCGCGGCATATCCATGACTTTCTTTGGGAAGAATTACCATCCGTGCGTTACCACCAAGACCTTTAATTGCTTGGAAATAGCGTTCGGATTGCAAAGTGAAAGTACCCGGATTGTTATCTGCCTCTCCGTGTATCAATAGAATCGGTTTATCCATCTTATTGGCTGTAAAAAAAGGTGACATATTCCCATAAATTTGGGCTACATCCCAAAAATTCCGTTGTTCTGATTGAAATCCAAAAGGAGTAAGGGTTCTATTATATGCTCCACTTCTTGCAATTCCACAAGCAAAGTCTTCCGAATGAGTCAATAAATTTGCAGTCATAAATGCTCCGTAAGAATGACCACCAACAGCTACTTTTTTTCTATCAATATAGCCTAAGGAATCTACTGCATCGATAGCAGCTCGTCCATTTGCCACAAGTTGTTCAATAAATGTGTTGTTTGGCTCTTCGTTTCCTTCTCCAATGATTGGGAAAGAGGCATCATCCAGTACCGCATAACCTTTCGTTACCCAATAGACAAAAGATCCGTAATTAGGAAAAGTAAATTCATTGGGATTTTGCTTGTTCTGTCCTGCACTATTTTTGTCTTTAAATTCCTCTGGATAAGCCCAAATCAATAGTGGTACTTTTGGTTTTTTAATTTTATCGTAACCAACAGGTAAATAAAGGGTTCCGGAAAGTTCAACTCCATCATTTCGCTTGTATTTAATTACTTGTTTCTCCACCGTTTTAATAGACTCAAAAGGGTTCTTTGAAAAAGTAAGTTGTGTTGTTTTATTGTTTTTAACAGACAACAAATAAAAATTAGGATAGTCTGATTTACTTTGTAATTGCACTAAGTACAGCCCCTTTTTTTCATCAAAAACGTCAATTAAATCTATTTTCTTATCTGGGAAATTGGCTCTGTAAATGCGTTTCGTTTTTAATGTCGTCAAATCCAATTCGTCGATAAAAGGAAATTGACCATCCTTGGTAAAGCCGTCACCAAATAATGTAAGTTTGTTATTATTTACAGTCAATACATCGATGCCATATTTTCCTTTACTTTGCTGAAATGAGCCAGGATCTCCATAAGCATCTTGGTAATTTCTATCTGATATTATTTTAAATGTATTGTCTGATAAATTGAGCAAATATGTTTTTTCATTTCGCGTATCATACCAAGAATCTTTCACAATCATAAAATTTTGATCCGAAAAGTACACATCACTGAACCGTTGTTTAACTTTTAAAAGTGACTTTGGTTCATTTGTGAACGGGGCCTCCCAACTGTATAATTCGTCTCGAATGTCCACTGACTTTGCTGGATCTCCTCCGTCCAGTGCTTCCACAAACATCAACGAGCTGGGCGCATCGCTTCTCCACATCATATTTCGTTTGCCAGTTCTAACAGCGGCAAAACCTTTTGGCATAATTTCAACCAATGGAACCACATTTACCTCTTTCACCAATTTACCGGTTAAATCATATACTTTTTGAGACATTGGAAAACGAGAATAGGGCACAATGTAGGAAAAAGGCCTTTGTAGAGTTGTTACCAAAACATATAAGCCATCAGGAGAAAAGGATGTGCCGATGAAAAGATCTGTCGGTAAAAAGTTTTTAACTTCCCCTGTAAGTTGAACAATCTTCAGCTCGCTAGCAACAAGAATTTCAAAGTTCTTTTCATCACTAGGATTTTTTAACAAGTCTTGGTACGTTCGATTTTGGGAAACTTTGCCTTCAGCTACAGAAACAGTTGGACCTTTAGGTAGATCTTTTTTACTATCAATCAACGGTTCGCGATTTGCTGGAACAGTTCTAACTAGTAATGATTTTCCATCCTTAGCCCAATTGTATGGCATACCTACATTAGCATTTATTTGAATATCCAATAATTGTTTTGCTTCCTTGGTGGCAACCTCAATCACCCATAAACTCAAACCAAGATCATCCATATTTACAAAGGCGATAAATTCGTCTGTGGGTGACCAAGAAACATACGTTATTTTGGGTTTTTTAGGTAGATTTTTAATTTGTTCAGGTTCAGATTTTACATCTGATAGCGTTCTCAATTTTAAATTCGTTACATAGGATTGTGTGGAAGAAATGTTAAGGATCGGATTTACGCGCAGACCGCCCAAACGAAGTTCCTCTTGATTTAAATCTTGAAGCGTTTTATAAGTGTCTCTGTAGGAGAATAGAACCATGGCTTTTTTGCTATCCATGGAAATAGTTGGAGGTCTTTCATAGTCAGCTAATTGCAAAATAGGTAACGAAGGCTTCTGAAATAACAATTGCTCTTGCGCGCTAATTCGAAATGCAGCTAGAATGGAAAAAAAGAAAATGAAACGCATAATTTTTATTTTTATCAAAGATATACGAAAGAATGAAATGAATTTCTCATTGGACCGTTCGAGTATTGAAGATGGATAAGAATATACGAGAGCATTTGACTAATTAATTATGCAGATTATGAATCGAGAATTAAAGAAAAAGAATTCCTATCTTTAATCTTAATTTTACAAATCTATCAGAAGTTTTTGCAGCTCAAAACGTATAAAATCGTAAGTGGCATTAAAGCCAAATTGGTTCTTTTAAGATTAGAACTTCGCTTATTGGCTTTTTTGATTTTCAAGTTTAAAAATC
>JBMLTP010000177.1:0-11035 GCA_049239885.1 Crocinitomicaceae bacterium | reverse complement strand
TGACAATGTAAAAATATATCAAGGTGTAACTCTAGGTGCTTTGAGTGTAAGTAAAGAAATGGCCGAAACGAAAAGACATCCGACAATTGAAGATAATGTTGTGATATATGCAGGAGCAACCATTCTTGGAGGAAAAACAATAATTGGAAAAAACAGCATCATCGGTGGAAATGTCTGGTTGACAAAAAGCATTGAGCCAAATTCCACTGTTTATCATCAATCAGACTTAATTATAAACAAAGCATAAATGGCAACTTTACTCGATTTTATTGGCAATACTCCCTTGGTAGAATTGAAGAATATCAATATCAATCCGAATGTGCGTTTGTATGGGAAATTAGAAGGTCATAATCCAGGAGGAAGCGTTAAAGATCGAGCAGCCTATGGTTTGATTAAAGGAGGAATAGAGCGTGGAATTATCAAGTCCGACTCAAAACTAATCGAAGCAACGAGTGGTAATACAGGTATTGCATTGGCGATGATAGCTCAACTTCATAAATTGGAAATTGAAATTGTGCTACCGGAAAATTCTACGCGTGAGCGTGTTCAAACAATGCGAGCATTTGGTGCGAAAGTTACGCTTACGCCAGAATCGGGTGGGATGGAAGCAGCCATTGATTACGCTCGAAACAAAGTCGAAAATGAAGGTTATGTATCACTCGATCAGTTCAATAATCAGGACAATCCAAACATGCATTACCGAACCACTGGACCTGAAATTTACAGGGATACAGAAGGAGAAATCACGCATTTCGTCTCAGCAATGGGAACAACGGGAACCATCATGGGAGTGTCACGATTTCTGAAAGAGCAAAATGAACACATAAAAATAATTGGGGCTCAACCCGCGGATAACGCAAAAATTCCTGGAATTCGAAAATGGCCAGAAGCCTACTTGCCCGGAATATTTGATCGAAATAGGGTAGATGAAATTATTGAAGTATCTGAACCCGAAGCGCGAACGATGGCAAGAAGATTAGCGCAAGAGGAAGGTGTTTTTGCTGGTATGAGCAGTGGTGGAAGTGTTGCTGCAGCCATGAAATTAATTTCAAATTTAACCGTGGGTGTCGTTGTTTGCATCATCTGCGATCGTGGTGATAAATATCTTTCAACGGATTTATTTGATTAAAAACTAGATTAAAAAACACATTAGTCCTATAATTTTTTTAACTTGAAATTATTTAATAGTTTGAAATACAATTTTTTAAGTAATTAACAATGTTCAAAATGTCTATATTAAATTTTGGTTAAAGTCTTGGCGAAGGAAAAGAATCGCGTTAAATTTGCATCATGAAAATGTCAAAAGTATTTTTTAATAATTTGTTTAATTTCTTCAATAAGGATTGAAAGAGGAAGGTTTTATATATAGTTGAGCCTTCCATCGTGAAGGCTTTTTTTTTGTTAATTATTAATGTTTAAAAAATGGAGAAGTATAAAAAAGAGGAACTGATATCATTTGTGAAATCAAAATTCGCAAAGGAGCTGAGCAGTCGGTTGCAATTGATTAAAGTTGAAGCACCCTTATTGGTAGAAAAAGGAACCGGAGTTAATGACGACCTTAATGGAATCGAAAATCCCGTATCTGTTTCTATTCATAACATTCCTTCAAAGAGATTTGAAATTGTTCATTCACTTGCGAAATGGAAGAGAGAAAAATTAGCCAAATTAGGCGCAAAACCAGAACAGGGAATTTATACCGATATGCGAGCCATTCGAACGGATGAAGTATTAACGGAATTACATAGTGTTTATGTTGATCAATGGGATTGGG
Organism: Crocinitomicaceae bacterium; assembly: GCA_049239885.1. Classification (GTDB taxonomy): domain Bacteria; phylum Bacteroidota; class Bacteroidia; order Flavobacteriales_D; family Crocinitomicaceae; genus UBA952. The sequence continues at coordinate 9,264 of JBMLTP010000177.1, read as the reverse complement.
AAAAAGTCATTGCAAGTGAAGATCGGAATTTAGATTATTTAAAAAATACAGTAACTAAAATTTATGAATCAATTCTTTCGGTTGCCCAAGAGCTTGATAAGTCGCACATAATTTCAAATGAATTGCCAGAAAAAATAACATTTTTACATTCCGAAGTGGTTCTGTCCTTATATCCTGATTTAAGTCCGAAAGAACGTGAAAATGAGATTTGTAAAAAATATGGTGCTGTATTTTTAATTGGAATAGGCGGGGTATTAGCAAATGGGTCAGCTCACGATGGAAGAGCATCAGATTATGATGATTGGTCAACGGAAACAACTAGTGATTATAAGGGTTTGAATGGCGATTTACTTTTATGGAATCCTGTTTTAGATAAAGCAATTGAAATTTCTTCTATGGGAATTCGAGTTGACAAAGAATCTCTTTTACGTCAGTTAAAAATTGCCGGAAACGAAGATAGAAAAAACTTGGATTGGCACAAAGCCTTGATTGATGGTAGATTACCTCAAACTATCGGTGGTGGGATAGGGCAATCACGATTGACAATGTTCCTTCTTCAAAAACGCCATATCGGAGAGGTGCAATCCAGTGTTTGGGATTTCGATAAGGAATTATATTCAACTGAAAATCAACTAAATATTTTATAGTATGCGTAACGAAAACATAGCAATTCAAGGTTCCATAGCGTCGTTTCATGATCAGGCGGCTAAAAAATTCTTCGGAATTGATATCAACGTGATTGAATGTGGATCATTTCGAGAAGTATGCGAACGACTTTCTAAAAATCAAGTGGATTACGGGATAATCGCAATAGAAAATAAAGTGGCTGGAACGATATTACTGAACTATCAATTGATTGAGCATTTTGATTTAAATATTATCGGTGAGACGTATCTACCTGTTGAATTGTTCTTACTTGCGAATGAAGGTGTTTCATTGAATGACGTTCAAGAAATAATTTCTCATCCTATGGCTCTCGGACAATGCCAAGATTACCTATCGGACTTGGAAGATGTCAAGATTACTGAATTCAAAGACACTGCTGAGTCGGCGAAATTGATACTCAAAAATCAAGATAAAGATGTTGCAGTAATTGCCGGAGAATCTGTTTTTCAACATTACGGTTTGAAGAAAATTAGCGAGAATATTTGTGATGAAAAAGTGAATTTCACTCGTTTCTACATCATGACAAAAGGAAACTACAATGTTGAAAATCCTGATAAAGCATCCGTGAATTTAATATCTCAAAGTGCGATTGGTTCGTTGAGTGAAATTTTATTGGTTTTCAAAAAATACCAAATTAATCTGACTAAAATTCAGAGTGTTCCAATTCCAAATAATACGGAGCAATATATTTTTCATCTTGATTTGGAATTCACGGATAGAAACGAATTGGAACTTGCACTCGAAGAAGTTAATAATCTCGCTCAACAATTGAAAGTTTTGGGTATTTATAAATCAGCAAAATTGGTTGTTTAAAATGGATAATAAGAAAATGCTTATCTCTGGTCCGTGCAGCGCGGAAACTGAAAAACAACTCGTTGATACCGCCTTACAACTTAAAGAAACGGGGTTAGTTGATTATTTGCGAGCTGGAATTTGGAAACCCAGAACCAATCCAGGTGGATATGAGGGCGCTGGTATTAAAGGTTTATCATGGCTTTTAAATGCAAAAAAAGAAACTGGACTCAAAACAGCTACTGAGGTTGCAACGGGAAAACACGTTGAAGATTCATTAAATTTTGAAGTGGACTTACTTTGGATTGGTGCTCGCACTTCTGTTAATCCATTCAGCGTTCAACAAGTAGCAGATGCTTTGAAAGGTACGAATGCCATGGTTTATATTAAAAATCCGGTGAATCCAGATATTAAACTTTGGATTGGTGCATTGGAGCGTATCCAAAAAGCAGGGATTATGAATGTTGGTTTAATACATCGTGGTTTTTCTTCTTATGGAAATACGGAATTTCGAAACGCGCCACTTTGGCAAATTCCAATCGAAATGAAGCGACTGTTTCCTGAAATCCCCATGATTTGTGATCCTTCACACATTACAGGAGATCGAACTCGGATTTTTGAAATTTCTCAAAAAAGCTTGGACTTGGATTACGATGGTTTGATTATCGAATCTCATATTTCTCCAGATGACGCGTGGACTGACAAAGCGCAACAAATTACACCTAAACAACTTCAAACGGGTTATGAGAACTTAGTTTTAAAGTCTAAGTCTACTGATATACTTGATTTTCAATTGCAACTAGATGAATTGAGACAACAGATTAATTTTCATGATGATGAACTTCTTTCTCTCATTCGGTCCCGAATGAATATTGCTGAGAAAATTGGGGAATTGAAGAAAAATAATCAAGTTACCGTTCTTCAAAATAACCGTTGGAATGAAATTCTTTTGAAAAGCATCGATAAAGGAACTAAACTGAATTTGAGTGAGGAATTTGTTCGGTCTGTCATGGAACTACTCCACGTTGAAAGCATAAGATTACAAAATGAAATAAAAGAAGTAAGTGTTTAAGTCTTAATTTCGTTGATCTAAAATGGAGAAATCAATTCGAAAAATAAAGCAAGTTAAAGGATCCTTTCTAATCCCGGCTTCAAAAAGTCATGGGCAGCGCGTTTTGGCTTGTTCATTTATAAATTTAAATCAAACGGTAATACATAATTTAGGTATTTCTGAAGATGAACAAGGATTGTTAAATCTCATTGCCGATTCAGGATCGATTGTCGAAAATAAGGAGGGAAAACTTTGTGTTGTTGGCGTTGCATTGAAAAATTCATCTGCGCTTGATTTAAATTGCCGCGAGTCTGGCTTGGCTGCAAGAATGATTACTCCAATTTTAGCAAACGCTAATTTTCCGATTCATTTAAATGGTCATGGTAGTTTGTTAAATCGCCCTATGAATCAATTCGACGATATATTGAATGATCTTGGCGTAAATTTTCAATCAAATGAAGGAAAGTTGCCTTTTCAAATTCAGGGTCCTTTGATACCACAAAATATAAAAATTGACGGATCATTAAGTTCTCAATTTGTTACAGGTTTGATTTTGGGTTTTGTTGCATCGCCTTTATTGAAAAATGAAACAATAGAAGTAGTAAACCCAACAAGTATTCCATACATCGAGCTTACTTTGGACGTTTTGCGAAATTTTGGAGTTGAATTGAAATTTGAAAATAATAAAATTCAATTTGCCGGTCCATATAAATTGAAGGAAACTGAAATTTCAATTGAAGGAGATTGGAGCAGTGCTTCTTTCTTTCTCGTTGCAGCTGCAATTCTAGGCGATATTACTATTCATGGATTAAACATAGAATCGAAGCAAGCGGATCGAAAAATACTTGAAGCTTTGCAGGATTTCGGTGCGGAAATTCTACTTGATAATGGTGTTCGGATTATTAAAAATCAATCAAAAGCATTTGAATTTGATGCAACACATTGTCCTGATTTATTTCCGCCATTGGCCGTATTGGCCTCGTTTGCTCAAGGTGAATCAAAGATTAAAGGTGTTTCCCGATTGATTCACAAAGAAAGTAATCGAGCTGCTACGATTCAGTCGGAATTAACGAAGATGGGGGCTCAAATTTCAATTTCAGACGATGTGATGCATATTCAAGGAATTGAAAAATCCACTGGAGCAAAAATAGATCCGCATGGAGACCATCGAATAGCAATGTCTTGCGCGATTATGGCTTTGAGGGCAGAAGGCGAGACAATTATTCATAATGCTGAAGTTGTGGGAAAATCATTTCCTACATTCTTTGAATACCTCAATAAAATAAGCTAAATAATGGTAGGAATAAAATTGCTTCATCTTTATCGTGAATTAAGTTTAAGTCAAAGAAACGAGCTTCGGTCAAGATGTTCGAATAAGACTGATAAACGGTATTTGATTTTATATCAGTTGTTGAATTTTAAATATGAAAATTCAGACGATCTTATTCCTGAATTGAAAAGATTGATTGATAAACAATGGCCTGGATCTAAGGACAATGAGCAAAAATTTAGGCGATTATCTTTATTCGTTTGTGAGCAATTTGAAATCATTTTAATAGAACATTATTTAAGTGAAAATAGCGCAATAAAAAACAGTTTGATTGTTCGGTCGATAGAGCAGAAAGGAAATTTATCCTTGATTAAGCATTATTACGAGAAACTTTACAAAGAAGCTAGTGAAAAAAATCATACTGGATTGAAAATTCAAGGTTTGCATGGTAAGATACGAATGAACTATGCATCTCAAGTTGAATCTGAATTGAAAGAAGCGCTAAGAGCAAATGAGGAATTACTAACTATTTTAAATGAAGACTATCAAAAAAGATTGGTTGAATATTATTATCAATGCTCCAATATTTACTTAGAACAAAATCATTTGTTAGTTGACAAAAAAGAAAATCTTAGCAATGCGATTTCAAATTTTTTGAATAGTGTAAACAAACCTATTCTTAGAGCTTCGCTTTATCTTTCATTGGCAAAACTAAACTATGACAATCAAAATCTATCCGAATTTTTAGAAAATGCGAAATCTGAATTAAAAAATGCTGTAAAGCAAGATAGGGAATATGAGGATATCCTTCGAAAGATAAAATTCTTAGAATTGCGATTGAACTTTTTTTCTGGGAAGAGCCTAAATTATTTGCTGACGCTTTCAGAGAAAGTGGTAGAGAGTTTTGACAAATATTCTATAATCAATAACAATTTACTTTTTTATAGGCTCCTTTTTTTAATTCTCAATTCTGAATATGATAAAGTCGATGAATTTCTAAATGATAAAAGTTTATTTTTTCAGGGTGAGTCAAAAATTCATAAGTTATTCTTACAAGCGATTTATTTTGAACGATTGGGCGACCTCAAAAAATCCACAAAAATTCTAAACGAGATCATGTATAGTGAGAATTATTTAGTTGCAGTATTTTCTCGACTTTTATTTCTGAAAATCCTAACATCCAAGGAAAAGTCATCACTCTTTACATCTTCAGTCGAATCCACTAAACGCATCATAAATAAAAACAAAAACAATCAATTAGGTCATGTTGGACATCTCTATTTGGTGCAGTTCTTTAAACAAAAGGATCAAAAGAAAGTGGAGGTTTTTAATGATTCAGAGATTCAGTTGAATGTTTTGCATAGATATATTTTAAACAACAAGATAGACTGAATAGTTCCATATAATAGTCTGGAAAAATTGGATTAAGGGTTTGATGAGTTTGATTTTTGATTTAAACCAATTTGAGATTCATCAAATGGCATAGAACATTTTAAAATCCTTTGGACTTAAGTGGTAAAAACGGATGCTTTCAAAGTCGGAAAAATCTTCAGTTTTCAATATAGAAATTGCTTCTTCATAATCCCCTTTGTTCCATGGTCCCAAACCAATATTTTTCGCTCCTTTATTGCGTGCCATTGAAATTATTTCTTTGAACGGCATAAGATGGGTGTCCATAACTCCTTTCGATTTAAAAAAATCAGCGGGTGTTCGAATCTGTGAATTATTGATTCGAGGTAAGCTATGTATTGAGGTGAGACTAAATCCGATGAAATCCAATTCTGCTTGATCTTCCCAAATACTCCCATGAATTAATTGAAGTTTTCTAAGTGACTCGTTAATCGAAATGTTTTGAATTTCTCGGTTTTTTTTCATGCTAAAAACTTGCCCTCTTGGTGATATATTTTCTCTATGATTCATGAATATCCGGGGATCAATGTAATTTTCATCTCCTTTGAAATGCTCACTTGTTTTATGAAATCCCCAGTCCAAACTTGCTAATCCATTGCGAAAATTATTATAAATTTCCAGATCGCAGATCAAAACAAGTTCTTTATTCAAAATCGGGGAAAGATAACCCATAAGAAAACCTGAAAACATAGGGTAAATTCCACCGCCTTCATCCAATCCCTCATTCATTGAAACCAAACAATCAATTTGAATTTTCTCTTTTCTCAACTGTTCAACGGCCAAAAGTGCATCCATTTTAATAAATCGGACTTTCGTTTCATATTGGGGATATGTTTTGGCAGCGGATGAACAATAGTCAACGCAAATGATTTGATCGTAAGGCAGTTGTTCATATTGCGAATTATATTTTCCTGAGGCAAGATAGAGAAGTGTTTTCATTGAATTTTTCGAATAAAAATTTAGGATTTTAATCTTTTAAGGTTGTCTTTGTAGAAATGATCGATCATAACAGAACCCAGCACACCTAGAACATCGGATTCATTGTATTTTTTTTCTTGAAATTCATACGTGCTTTCGTCAATTATTTTGACTAATTTCTTATGTTCTGAAAGCAATTCATAACAGTTTAGTTCGTCTGATTCGTGACGATATGTATACAAGTAATAATCTCCTTCAAGGCTCCAGCCAACAATGAGGGTGCAATCAAAATCAACCTTAAATTTCTTAGCTGCTTTTTTAGCTTTGTTTACAAATTCTTTTAGCGTTCCGAAACTATCAAAATAAACAGTCAATTTTGTTTCGCTCTGAAACTCTTCTTCGTAATTGTCAATGTCAGATTCTGTAAAATAAGAATCGTGCATATGTTTTAAAAAGGTTTTAAGAGTTTCGTTGGACGCTTGAAATTCAAACGAGTTATTAATTTCTGCCATTCTCAAAAATAGAAATTATATGGATTAATTCTGTCCAACAATGGTTTCCAATTCGACAAATTCTTTTGTTTCGTTGATTGAAGCCAATAGTCTTTCGTCAATTTTAACTTTGAACGTTTTTAATTTTTCAAATCTCCAAGCGCCAAATCCTGGCTCGCATACACTATCAACTTCTCTTGTTTCTCCGTTAATCCACTCGATATCAATGTTTTTTATTTCTTCTAAATAGAAGCCTTTTTCAGAATAACCTCTGACGGTATAAACTTTCCCAATTTCTGGCAACTTTATGATTGTTATCCCCTCATAAAGGTTAGTGTCATCGATAAATCGAATTGACTCCCCAATTTTTACATCAAATTTATTAAGCATATTTTTTTGTTCTACAATTACAAAACGCGATAATTAAAAAAAATAACACCTCTTTTTAAAAGTTTTAATTAAATGTTATAATTGCTTTATAAATCCGTTTAATTCAGGATAATATAATTTTTATGGAAATTCTGAAATTTGATGTTTGCAGGCTATTCATTGCCCAAAAAGGTTTGTATTTTTATTTTATTCGAAACAATAAAGATGGGGTATACGATTCCAAAGGAATGGACCTGTCTTCATTGGTTTACTTTTTATTATTCAAATTAAGGTCTTTTCGTCAAGACCATGCGGCTTATGTTAGAATGCTGCAAAAAGGAGAATTCGACTTGCGAGAAAAGCCATATTTCAATGAAAATGAGTTGATTGATTTGGCAAATGATTGTCTGTATGATAAATCGTTACTTTATAAAAATAGAACTGAAGAGATTGATTTGAGCCAATTGAATGTGTTTGATGAAATACAAACATTGTCTTATGTTTCAAGATTTAATCCAAGAAGAAATTTTTACAATGGATTCTGCACCGATGAATCAGGTATGAAAGACGTTTTACGAATTTTGACTCGAGAGATGAATTTTGATAATATTATGGAAAAGCTATTAGGTAATTTGGAAAATACAGATGGGCGAAATAATATTGATCAACTTATGGAGATAGAAGATCTAAAATATTTAATAACTGGTCCAAATGGAGATTTGTGGTGCAGTTTATTTATGAAAGTGAAATTACCTGAATTTGATAAGTATAGAATTCTTTATCAAGCACAGCCATTTAAAATTTTTGAAAACAAAAAAAGTCTAAAAAGTATCGAATTAGTGCGCTGCGCAATTGATGGCGTTAAGAACAATCACCAGAAATTGACAACTCTATTTAATAAGTTACCGAATGAATTGCAAGAAAATAGTGACATTCTTAATTTTTACGAATGGCACAGAGAAAAGGCGGAGTAGTCCTGAAATTAATTTCCGAATTTCTCAATAACTTGTTGCGTAACACCTGTATTCGAAAATCCTCCGTCGTGGAAAAGGTTTTGCATTGTTACGTATTTAGTTAAATCCGAGAACATAGTAATGCAGTAATCTGCACAAGCAACAGCAGGAGCGTTTCCAAGTGGTGACATTTGCTCGGAGAAATTGATAAATTCCGTAAATCCTTTAATCCCTTGACCCGCTGTTGTTACAGTTGGTGATTGAGAAATAGTATTTACACGTACTTTATTTTTGATTCCGTAATGATATCCAAACGAACGTGTTATTGATTCCAAAAGTGATTTAGCATCCGCCATATCGTTGTAATCTGGGAAAATACGTTGTGCTGCAATGTAAGTAAGAGCAACAACTGAACCCCATTCGTTTAAGGCATCGTGTTTGTATAGTGTGGCTAATGTTTTATGAAGAGAAATCGCTGAAACATCCATTGTTTGGTTGTAAAACTGATAATTACTCTCCGTGTAATGTTTTCCTTTACGTACGTTTGGCGACATACCGATGGAGTGAAGAACGAAGTCAATTTTACCACCTAAGATTTCCATTGATTTGGTTACCAAGTTTTCGAGATCTTCAACGCTAGTGGCATCCGCCGGAATGATTTGACTTCCTGTCTTTTCAGCTAGACCATTGATTTCACCCATACGCATTGCGATTGGAGCATTTGTCAAAACGAATTGAGCTCCTTCTTCGTGAGCTCGTTCTGCTACTTTCCAAGCGATTGATTGATCGTTCAAAGCACCGAATATAATTCCTCTTTTTCCTTTAAGTAAATTGTTTGCCATGTCTTTTCTTTTAGGCAAAATTAAAAATAGTTGGAATATGTGATTTTTAAGTTTTCATGATTCATTAACAATCAATTGTGAGATGTGAATAAAAATTAAATAGCAGCAAAATTATTTTCAGTTGAAATTCTTAATTTGGTTTTATGATTCGGCTATTATCGTTTCTTTTTTATTTGATATTCTGTTTGAACCAATCGAACTTTGCTCAAGGGAGAATATTTGTTGAGTCTTCCTCCATTTCGAAAGCAGAGCGCGAGGCAATATTGATTTTACCTGGATTTGGATCAAAGGTTTTCGGAACCAAAAAAATAGCAAAGTTTTTTAAAAACAAAGGTTATGACGTATACATTCCAAAATACATAAGTCGCAAATCAGTTGAACAATCTGTCGAAAATGTTGATCAATTTGTATTTAAACATGGTCTAAAAGAGTATAAGAAACTGCACGTGTTTTCATACATTTTTGGAACATGGACCATTAATTTGTGGATAAAGGAACATGG
>JBMLTP010000176.1:0-7314 GCA_049239885.1 Crocinitomicaceae bacterium | reverse complement strand
ATTATTAAATCCACTTGGTCACATTGATCACGCGTTGGAGTTAGTTAAATCGATTGGGAAATGATTTCTTAGCTAGGAGTTCTGATTAATATTTTTTAAAATAAACATTGCGATTGAAAATAAATAACTATTTTCAACTTTTAAACTAATTATTGTTATAAGTACAATAATTAACTATTCGTAAATAATACGTATAAAAAACGCAATGTATCGTATCGATTTTTCTGATTTCTTTTCATCTGCTTTTTCAGTTGATTGCATCATTTTCGGTTACTCTGAGGATAAGGTAAAAGCATTATTAATTAAACGTTCAGTTAAGCCGTTCGAGAATTATTGGGCAGTACCAGGTGATTTGGTTTATCCAGACGAAGATTTGCCACAAGCTGCAGAGCGTGTTTTATTTGAGTTAACTGGATTGAAAAATGTCGAGATGCATCAGTCTGAAACATTTGGTAATCCAAATCGACATCCGGAAGGACGTGTAATTACCATCAGTTATTTTGCTTTAATAAGAATTGAAGATTTTGAAGTGAAGGCTTCATCATGGGCAGAGGAAGTAAGCTGGGTTCCAATTTTTGAAATACCGCAATTGGCTTTTGATCACAATCACATTTTAAATTCAACCTTTAATTTACTATGCCGGAAACTTCAAAATGACCCTATTTGTTTTGATCTTTTGCCCGAGCGATTCACGCTCAATGAATTCCAAAAATTATTTGAGTATGCTTTTCAAGTCGAGATGGATAAGGCTAACTTTAGAAAGAAAATAAAAAATATTCCATTGATTGCACACGAAGAGAAGCAGAAGAACGTCAAACACCGCCCCGCTAAATTATTTTCGTTCAACAAAGAGACATTTGAGAAATTGACCGAATTGGGGGATTGTCGTTTCCGAATGTAAAGTTTGATTTAAGTTTCAATTTACTTTAGGTCTTAAACATTTTAGCTAAATAATTGTTTTTTCTTTGTTAGTTATTGTTCTTTTTACAATAATTAGAAAAAGATTTATAAATTTACCGAAGAAACCTACTATAAAATGACTAAGAATTTAACTTTTTTTCTACTTATTCTTTTATCCTTAAACAATTTTTTTGCTCAAAAAGAAAATGTTACAGGACAAGTAAAGAACGAAATGAACCTTGGGTTGCCATTGGTGAAAGTTCAACTCAAAGGCCAAAATATCGGAGTTACAACTGACGCAGATGGTTACTTTGAACTAATTGTATCGGACAAGAACTCAGGAACACTCGTTTTTACGTTGACTGGTTATGAAAAACAAGAAATTGAACTTAAAGGCCAATTGAAAATCGATGTAGTTCTTAAAGAAGTTTTGAATGAAAATCAAGAGGTTGTTGTAGTTGGTTATGGTTCGGCAAAAAGTAAAGAATTCACAGGTGCAAATTCAAAAATCAAAGGAGAAGACGTTGAAAAATTGAATATTACGCGTGTGGACCAAGCTTTACAAGGTCAAGTTGCTGGAGTTAATATTTCCACAAATTCTGGTTCTCCGGGTGGTTCTGCAAATATTCGGATTCGTGGGCTTTCAACTTTTGGCGATAATGATCCTTTAATTTTGGTTGACGGTATTGTTTATGATTCTGAAGGTTTGAATGCGCTCAATCCATCTGATATCAAATCGATCAATGTATTAAAAGATGCAACAGCAGGTATATATGGTGTTCGTGCAGCAAATGGAGTTATTATCGTTGAAACAAAAAAAGGGAGTTTAAACAGCAAACCGCAAATTGAATACAATGCATTTTATGGTGTTCAACAAACTTCTCGCAAACTCGATTTATTGAATGCTACAGAATATGCAGTAATTAAAAATGAAATGTTCGGATTGAGCGGACAACCAATGCCTTTCAATAATACAAACCTTGGCGAAGGTACCTCATGGCAAGATTCGGTTTTTCAATCAGCACCGATGCAAAGTCACAATTTAAGTATCAACGGTGGAACATTAAATACCAGATATTCGATCGGTATGGGCTATCTCTCACAGGATGGAATTGTAGGTGGTCCAAAAGCAAATTTTTCTCGTTACAATGCCCGCTTGAATTTCAGTACCGATTTGTCCTCGAAAATAAAATTAAATTCAGTTCTTCTTTATTCAAATGATGCGCGAAGCACATTACCTGAAAATGGAATAGGTTCTGTTCTTTATAATACGATAAATGCATTTCCGAACGTTCCGATTAAAAAACCGAATGGACAATTTTCTTACCTGGAAGAGGTTAGTGATATAATCAATCCAATTGCTCAAATGCAAAACCAATATAACTGGAATACGGCAAATAAAATAGTTGGTAAAGAAGAGTTCATTTATGAATTTAACGATCATTTATCATTCACAAATCGAATCAATTATAATGCTGCGATGGTGGATGCAAAAGTGTTTTCTCCACTTGTATGGTATGGAAATGGAAAATATGCAAATACAGCAATTAACGAGGAATTAGAATCTCCAACTGTTGAAATCGCCCCAGGAACTGAAATTGAAAGAGGCGCTGCTGTTTATGAAGAACGTTCCACATTTGTTGATTTGACCTATGAGGGTTACTTTAATTATGAACGCACTTTTGATTCAATTCACAAAATAAAAGGAACTGCTGGTGCTTCCATATTTCAACGCAAAGGAAGTTCGCTAAATGGCACTGCTTTTGGAATTCCGAATAATTCGATTGACTATGCTGACATTTCTGCCAACACGGCTCAAGGAGGTTATCTCAATAATGTTAGCTCTTGGGAATTTAAAGAACGACTAGTTTCTGCATTCTTGAGAGCTGAATATAGTTTAAAAGACAGATATCTTTTTTCTACGATTCTCAGACGCGATGGCTCAAGTAAATTTGGTCCAAATAGTCGCTATGGATTTTTTCCAACTGTATCCGCAGGTTGGATTCTTTCTGATGAGTCTTTTTATAAAATCAAATTCATTGATTACGCAAAGGTTCGTTTGAGTTATGGTATTTCAGGAAACGATCAAATTCCAAACTTTGCTTATCGTGGTTTATTGAATGGTGAAGGAGTTTATGTTTTTGATGATTTAATTACTCAGGGCGTTGCGATTGGTCGTCCATCTAATCCGGATTTAAAGTGGGAAACTACGCGACAATTCAATGTCGGTTTGGATCTAACATTTTGGAAGAAACTTGATTTTACTACCAATTATTTTATTAAGAATACCTTTGATTTATTATTCCAGCCTGATGTTACAGCTATTCTTGGATCCTATGGTCCGGGGGGGTATCCGCCAATTATCAATGCAGGAAATGTTTCTAACAAAGGTCTTGAGTTTGAACTTGCTTACCATTTGAAAAAAGTTAAAGACTTTTCTGCGGATGTCAATTTCAATGTAACGACACTTACAAATAAGGTGACAAAAGTTCCAACTGGAATTGATTACATCCCAGGCGCTGCCTTTAGCGTTGGGGGAGATGTGGCAACGCGTTTTCAGGAAGGATATGAAATTGGCTATTTCTTTGGATACGAGACAGCAGGAGTTTATCAAACGCAAGATGAGATTGATAACGCTACAGTTGTTCAAGATGGTGCAAAACCAGGTGATTTAATTTTTGTTGACCAAAACGGAGATGGAGTCATTAATTTCAATGATGATTCAGATAAAACCAAATTGGGCTCTCCAATCCCTGATTTTACTTTCGGTTTCTCTTTAAATATGAAATACAAAGGTTTTGATGTTTCTGCGATGATCTATTCTGCCATTGGTCAAGAAATCATCCGAAATTTCGAGCGTCAGCAACCTTATGCTAATCAATTAGGTTATGTGATAGATCGTTGGACTGGACCGGGCTCAACAAATGAACATCCGCGTTTAACGACCGAAGCTACGCGAAATAATATCTTTTCCTCTTATTTTGTTGAAGATGGTTCTTTTGCTCGTTTGAAAAATATTCAAATCGGGTATACGATTCCTGGGAAAATTCTTAGAAAGATTAAAGTCGAATCTTTGAGATTCTATTTGGCGGGAAATAATTTGTTAACACTAACGAAATATCAAGGATTTGATCCGGATATTAGCTCGCCTAATGCGCTTTCAGCGGGAGTTGATTATGGTTTCTATCCGCAGGCAAAGAATATCATGGGTGGAGTACAATTAAAATTTTAAACGATGAGAAGAATAATTTATTTCGGAATATTAATAATTTCTGTTGGACTTAATTTCGGCTGTAAGAAATTTCTAACGGTTGATCCACCTTATTCGCAAGATGTTGAGAATTTTTTTCAATCTCCTGAGGATTACGATCGAGCATTGACTGGAGCATATGATATGCTTCAAGGTTCATTTATGACACTTTGGATTGGTGAAATAGCTTCTGATAATGCCATCGCAGGTGGTGAAAGTGTTAACGACTCACAGGGCCTTCATCAAATAGATAACATGACCCACGGTGGTGTGAATAATGAATTGAGAAATGTTCTACGATGGAATTATACCGGAATAACACGAGCGAACTACATTCTTGAGAACAAGGATAATATTGATTTTGTTGGAAAAGAACACATTTTGGCAGAAGCTCAATTTTTGAGAGCTTACTATTATTTTGAATTGGTGAAATACTTTGGAGATATTCCACTTATCATTGATAAACGAATCGGAATCGAAGAAGCGCTTCAAATTCCTCGTTCACCAAAAGCTGAGGTATACGCCCAAATTGAAAAAGATTTTTCGGAAGCTGCGCAAGTACTAAATCCAATGGCATCGCAAAAAGGAAGAGCGACCAAAGGAGCTGCATTGGCATTTTTAGGTAAGGTTTATTTGTATCAAAACAAATTTTCAGAAGCAGCTTCGACCTTTGATGAGGTAATCAATTCTGGAAGTTATAGCTTGATTCCAAACTACAATGATCTGTTTTCTGTTGCCAATGAAAATAATTCAGAAACTATCTTTGATGTTCAGTATACAGGTTTGGAAGGCGGAAGTTATGGCTGTTTAATCTGTTTAGAAGGAAATGCAGCAGTTGGTTTTCAAGGTATTCGTCAGTATAATGGTCCTGTTTATGGAGATGGGAACAGTTATAATTTACCAACACAAGCTTTGTATGACGCATTTAGTTCAATCGACCCGAGAAGAGGTGCAACAATCTTAGATATCGAAGCATTCATCGCGGCTCAGCCAGATGCAGCCTCAATTACCTATGCGCAAGGTGCAGGAGGACATACGGGATTCTACAATAACAAATACATCAAACGACAAGGAGAAATAGGGCTTCCTGATAATGATTTGACAAGTCCTGTAAATTATAGAGTTATGCGATATGCCGATGTTTTGTTGATGGCTGCAGAAGCGCATTATCAAACTGGTAATACGTCAAAAGCACAACAGCTAGTCAATCAAGTGCGTGTTAGAGCTGGAGTTCCTGGATTAGCTGTTAATTCAATAAATGTAATTTACAAAGAAAGACGCTTTGAACTTTCTGGAGAGGGATTACGTTTCTTTGATTTGGTGCGAACGGGTCAGGCGGCAGATTTTATTCAAGGATTTATTACTGGTAAACACGAAGTTTTCCCTATACCACAAGTTGAAATTGATTTAGCCGGAGGGTCTTGGCCTCAAAACTCAGGATATTAAATTTTTAAAATATGAAATCTAACTTACTACTACCTTTTGCGTTTTTACTAGTTTTATTGGCTTGTAAAAAAGAAGAACCTAAACTCGGACCTCCACCTACTGTTTCGGATGCATCATTTACATTTGCTGAATCAGCTAGTAACGCCAATATCATAGACTTTTCAGCAAATAATCCAAATATTCAATGTGTATGGGATTTTGGAAATGGAACAACGTCTAAAGGAGCGAATGTTTCTTGTCCCTATCCATATGCTGGAACTTATTCGGTGAAGTTAACTGTATTCGCATCGGGTGGAAGTAAAAGTACCACGCAGCAAGTGACTATAGCTCAAGACAATTTAGGTTTATTAAATAATCCAATTTATACGTTTTTGACTGGTGGTGTTAACGGCCCAGGATTTAAAACATGGGTAATTGACTCATTGAGTTCAGGGCACTTTGGAGTTGGTCCTGATCCAATCAGTCCTCTTGGAAATGTCCCTGAATGGTGGGCGGCCGGCGCTAATGAAAAGCCAGGCTGCGGTCTCTATGATGATCAGTATGTATTTCATTTAAACGCATTTAAATTTGATATGGTGAATAACGGAAATGTATATATACATAATTCATTGGCTGCATCATTCCCAGATTCATATCAAAATCTTGGAGATTTTACAGCGCCTTATTTGAATCAACTAGACGAATCTTGGAATTTAGCAGAAGGAGCTGATACAACAATTACAATTTCAAACAATGCTTTTATTGGATTTTATACGGGGGTAAAAACATATAAAATCATTGAGATTTCAGATACAACAATGTTTCTCCAATATAAGCATCATGCTGGAGGTCTTCATTGGTATCTTAAATTAAAAAGTCTTTAAACGAATTAATATGAACAAAATGCATCTTTTTTTAATTGTTCTTGTCGGATTGTTTTCTTGTGAAAAACCGGAGCCACCTGCAATTGTGCTGCCAACAAATTTAGTTACGGCAATTAATGTGAATGGTTCAGAAATAAACATTCAAGCAACTGCTGACAACGCTAATTTTTATACGTTTACCTTTATTCGTGGAAATGACTCAACAACAATAGAATCAAATAGTGGAATAGCAAATTACACCTGCTCGGTCTCAGGAACCTATGTTATTAGAACACTTGCAAATACTTCTTACACGGATTACATTTCTAGAACAGATACTGTAGTCGTGAACGTGACAAGTGGTACGTCAGGAGCACCTACAACAGGTTATACATCGCCTTTAACTTATTCTGGTCTGTCATTGGTATGGGATGATGAATTCAATGGGACAAGTCTTTCACCCGATTGGACTTTTGACATCGGAACAGGAAGCGGCGGTTGGGGTAATAATGAACTTCAATATTACACGAATCAGAATCATTCTGTAAACAATGGTTACTTGGAAATAACTGCGAAAGAAGAAACATTCAATGCGCAGCAATATACTTCAACACGATTGAAGACTCAAGGAATCAAATCTTGGAAGTATGGACGAATTGATATTCGTGCTGCTTTACCTTATGGACAAGGAATTTGGCCTGCATTCTGGATGTTGGGAGATAATATAAGTTCGGTAAGTTGGCCAACTTGTGGAGAAATAGATATAATGGAAATGATCGGAGGTTCTGGAGACAGGGATAGAACTGTTCACGGCACCGTTCATTGGAACGAAAATGGATCGCATGCCCAGTTTGGAAATAGTAAAACACTTCCATC
>JBMLTP010000175.1:0-4290 GCA_049239885.1 Crocinitomicaceae bacterium | reverse complement strand
GGTAACAAAGGGCGTTACGCAAGTACTACGAGCATCATGCCTAACATCATTTATCAATATCAAAATGGCTTCCAAGAATTGAACATTGGAACGTATTTGAAATATGGAGATTTCACAGTTGGTGCTTGGTATCGAAATCGAGATGCGTTTATTCTTTGTTTTGGAGTTTCCACAGAGCGTTTTAAAGTAGGTTACAGCTACGATTTGACAGTTTCAAAATTAGGGAATGGTGTTTCAGGTGGTTCACACGAGGTATCGATGGGAATCAATCTTAAATGCAAAAAGAAGCCGAAAAACTTCAGGAAGATTTCGTGTCCTTCTTTTTAATCTGTAACCTTTTAACAAAAAGTAAGTTTAATTAAGACAAATTTCGTAAAGTCATGAAAATAGCAACCTTTAAAAAACTTTTTCTAGCCTTTGTAGGTCTATCTCTAGTTGCTTCGTGCGCTAAAGACCGTTCAACCGCTACAGGATGGAATTACAATGACTATGAAAATGGTGGATTTGAAAAATACGAAGCTCAAGAACAGGAAACTGGTCCTGGGCTTATTCTCGTGGAAGGTGGAACATTCACGATGGGTCAAACCGAACAAGATGTTATGTTCGATTGGAATGCACGCCCTGCGCGTGTGACGGTATCGTCGTTTTACATGGATAGAACCGAGGTCACGAATTTTCACTGGTTGGAATATATGTATTGGATGAAACGTGTTTACTACAAATCGTATCCACATGTTTACAAAAAAAGTCTTCCTGATACACTGGCATGGAGAACCCCGCTTGGCTACATGGAAAAGTATGCCGATTATTACCTAAGACATCCTTCTTACCGCGATTATCCAGTTGTTGGAGTAAGTTGGTTACAAGCTAACGACTTCTGCAAGTGGAGAACAGACCGTGTCAATGAGGCGATTCTTGTAAGAGAAGGAATTATTAAATGGCATTTTGCTTATGCTAAGGATCACGATAACACAGATGTTGGGGCAGCTCAAAGAACGAGTTACGATTCTTATTACTCGACTCCACAAAACATGTTTAGTACAGAAAATTACTTAAACGGTACTTACATGGTTGAAACTGGATCCGTTGATAAAGTTGATGAGGAAACTGGTGAATATTCTATTAAAGGTGGCTATACTCTTGGAAAAGCAGGTGGAAAAGCAAATAGTAAAAATAAAAATTCAACTGCAAAAAATTCAACTGCAAAGTCTACCAAAGACGATGAGGATGGAAAAATAACTTACACCAATACATCAGGTGAAGATGGACCTTCAATAAATAAAAGAAAAATTCCAAGAGATCCATATGTACTAGAAAACTTTGACCCAGTATACGCTGATCTCAACAAAGGGAGACTTGGTACAAGACCAGTGCGAATCGAAGATGGAATGTTATTACCAAACTATCGCCTACCAACTGAAGCTGAATGGGAATTTGCTGCGCTTGGGCTTAAAGGAAACCTGGATCCTAGTTCTGAGAACATAAGCGAAAGAAGAATTTACCCGTGGGATGGACATTACGTGCGTCAAGAAGAGCAACAATTTGCTGGTGCTATCCAAGCGAACTTCATGCGTGGAAAAGGTGATATGATGGGAATCGCAGGCAACCTAAATGACGGTGGTGATGTTACAGTTCGTGTGGACGACTTCTGGCCAAATGATTATGGTTTATACCACATGGCAGGTAATGTTTCGGAATGGGTAATGGATGTTTACAGACCAATGTCAAGTGAGGTTTTCGCTGAATTCATGCCTTTCCGTGGGAACGTATACAAAACACAACTGAAAGTTCCGGATGGTCTTTATGACAAGCCTGTAAAGGCAAATGAAAATATTTATGATGTTCTTGCAATGAAGGAATACGTAAATGAATATGCTAGAATTCTTTATCTATCTGATACAAAAAGAGATTTATCAAAAGACCCTAAGGTGGAAACTAAATACTCAAGTAATTATGGTTCTACCCCAAAAAATGGTCCTCTAGATGGTTTTTCATCCGACCTGTCAGCTGATAAAACTGTTCTTACTTTAAAAAATAATGGTATTCTTTGGGATCCCAAGAAAAATAACAACAAATCACCAGAATGGGATTTATCAAAATTACCTGCTGGAGTTACTATGGATCCTAAATTCAAAGTCACAGATTCTATTATTGAACTTCAAGTTGCGACTCCAACAGTATTTAAAGTAAGTTTAAAGAAAGGAAATGCTGTGAGTAGAGAAAGGGAAATAGTTGCGAAAGACCCTATCGTTAATACAATCGCATCACGTGTTCAAATCAAATCACGTCAGGATACTACCCGCTACAAATACAACGCGCCAAGTTCAAATTTTATTTCCAGTAACAGTAAGTTTACTAAGAACGATAGTATACAATTCGCTGTTCTTGATGACATAAACGCAATTTTGGATACTGCAATTTACCTTCAAAGTAAAGGAAACGCAACAAAAGCTTCAGCATATATTGAAACAGTGCTATTTGGAAATCGTTTGAGTGAAAAATCAATTAGTGTTAAGGATTATAGAAATTATGACAGAATTGATTTGACGGATTATGAGACAAAATTAGCGGACCTTAAAGATCCAATTTATAATACTGAAACTGTAACAGGAGGTGAGAATTATTTGAAAGTTGGATTTTATTTCATAAAATATGGTGATTGGGATTTTTCAAAAAATATGCCATCTTCTTTCAATTTAATTCTATCTTCTATTTTTTCTAATGAATACCTAACATATCGTTTCAAAGATTATCAGCAAGATCCGAATATTACTTCATGGGTATTGACTTTACGAAACGGTCTTACTGAGTTTGTAACTGAAACAAAAGGTAATCAACGATGGAGAAATGTGACAATTAAAGAAAATAAGGATCGTTTAAATTACCGCAAGGATGATTACATCGATTATTTAGATGGTGATTTAGAGTCATCTATCTATTACAACAACAAAAAGAAAATTGAAGACGTTAATGCTGGTAGAAGAGATCCTAAGCAAGTCATGTATCAAAGTCAATATGAAAATCAGGACATGAAAGGCGAAGACTTAGCTGATGGATCCAGCGGATGGCCAACAACACTAATCTCTGATAAGTCGAGAGTGTACAAAGGAGGTTCATGGGCTGACCGCACCTACTGGATGTCACCGGGAAGTCGCAGATTCTTGGATGAAGACAAATCTTCCGCTATGATTGGCTTCAGATGCGCCATGGATCGTGTCGGAAGTTCTAGACCAAACCGAAAGAAACAATAATTTGAAAATGAAGCCCGATTAAATCGGGCTTTTTTTTTAATATTGCTCATGGAAAATTTATTTGAATTATTCTATAATTCCTCTGGTGTTTGCACCGATACAAGAAAAATCAAAAAGGACTCACTTTTCATTGCGTTAAAAGGAGAAAATTTCAATGGGAATCTTTTCGCAAAAGATGCCCTTATTAATGGAGCCAAATATGCAATTGTTGATGAAGAACAATATGCTGATGAAACGAGTATTTTTCATGTTCCAAATACATTGAAATTTCTTCAAGGACTCGCCAATTTCCATCGAAAAAAATTCAATATACCAATAATTGGAATAACAGGAAGTAATGGCAAAACGACCTCTAAAGAATTAATCAATTGTGTGCTTTCCGAAAAATACAATACACTTTGTACAGTTGGAAATTTGAACAATCACATTGGTGTGCCGCTTACGCTATTAACACTTGATTCATCTCACCAAGTAGCCGTTATTGAAATGGGAGCCAACAAACTAGGTGATATTCAAGAATTGGCAGATATTGCAGAACCGAATTTTGGAATCATCACAAACATCGGAAAAGCACATTTGGAAGGATTCAGATCATTGGAAGGCGTTATAAAAACCAAAACTGAACTATTTAATTTCATCGATCAACGTAATGGATCTATCGTCTATAATTCGGACGATAATATCATTGCAAAAGAATGTTATTTTAACCCCAACAAATTCGCTTATGGCACAAATGCAGAAGCAAAAGTAAAAGGCAAATTAATTGAACTAAATCCATTTGTTGTTCTTCAATGGGAATACGATAATTACGAATCACCAGAAATACAAACCAAACTGGTCGGTTCCTACAACTTCTATAATTTTCTAGCAGCGATAAGTTTTGGAGTTCAATTTGAGGTACCATTTGAACAAATCAATAAAGCCATTGAATCATACACACCTACCAATAATCGATCTCAAGTAATGAAAACGGATAAAAACACCTTAATTGTTGACTGTTACAATGCCAATCCTTCCAGTATGCGAAGCGCACTTGAAA
>JBMLTP010000174.1:0-4721 GCA_049239885.1 Crocinitomicaceae bacterium | reverse complement strand
CATTATTTTTTCGCTAATTTATATTTTTTTTGCAATTAATGAATAAAAATTAGGAAAATTAATAGGTAGGCCCATAAAAGCCCTAAAAAATGCCAGAATATTCCACCGACGCGTAGTGATAAGTTTTCGGAAGCAGTGAATTTACCTGAAAATGAATAGATTGTGAGTCGAAGCAAATAAATTAAAGCAACAACAACATGAAGGATGTGCAAAAACGAAATGATATACAGAAAACTTGAAGCCGTATCTGCAGTTTCCATCGCTTTAATTTGCAAATATGGCTCCAATACTCGACCGTTATAAACTAAATTTCGTTCCTTATATTTCAATTCTTTACCTTTGAAATATAAGTGAAAATCTTCTCCTATTTGACCACGAATAAAGAAATCGCCGCGTTTATCTCGAGCGTGGAATGCCAAATAATTCAATCGAATTTCGTCAGAATAATCAAGTTGAGTGGAATCATTTCTATAGAGTTGTTTGTTTTTAATCAAAAGAGGTTCGGACTGAAAAATCAATTCAAAATTGGGATTCAGGTTTTTAAGTGTAATCGGTTTATCTTGCTTAACCTTTTCGAATTGCTTCATGAATTCCTGATATTCAGAAAATTCACTTTCTGTCATTTCCCGGCCTTTGATTAAATATTTATTTCCATCGACTTGAATTAAATTCCCTTTGTATCGAACTTCAAAATAATCACCATAACGACCATCTGTTACTAGAATGTGATTGTTAACTGGATTAATTCCCTTAGAAATTAATTCGTTGTAGCCTCTAAACTGAAAAAAAACAAAAAGAAGGCCGAACAGAACTGTCGCGGACATAAACATTTTCAATTGACTTTGATTACCCTTCTTGATTGCTTTAATAGCCAAAATGAACGTCAAACTACTTAACGCAATCGACGCACTGCTCAACCAAAAACCAGTTGGCATTGGATATTTTAACCAAAATGAATCTCCCAACATGACAATGTATGCCGAAGTAAAACCAGCAAAAAGCATTATGATTGAGAAAATCCCAACGTAAACGAGGTTCTTCTTCATTTTCTCACGAACCTCCGGACTAAGTTCTTTTTCGTAGTTCATAGTTAAAATTATTTCATTAGTTCATTAATAACCTCTGTGTTTCTATCGAACACATATACAAATTGTATGATTGGAAGATAAACAAACGAAGCAAACATAAGTTTACGCGCATCCGCAGTTTCACAACTTGTAAAAAGACGATAGGAATATAAGAAAAATCCGATGCCAAGTGCAGATGCTATTACCAAAGTAACGTTCCCTGTCCAACCCAATAACCAAGGAACAAGGCTAAAAGGAATGAGCGCCAAAGAATAAATCATAATTTGAAATGCCGACTGCTTGGATTTTCCGCTTTTTGAAGGAAGAAGTGAAAACCCTGCTGATTTATAATCTTCGTAAAGCACCCATGCAATCGCCCAAAAGTGAGGAAATTGCCAAGTGAACTGAACGAAGAACAAAACTCCAGGTAAAAAACCAAATTGATTTGTTGCAGCAATTGCACCTAAAAAAGGTGGAATCGCTCCTGGAAAAGCGCCAACAAAAACCGCCCAAGGGCTAATGCGTTTCATCGGCGTGTAACAAAAAACATAGGTAATAAATGCTAAAAGCCCGAGTAAAGCACTTTTAATATTGATTAAATAAAGTAAGTAGGAACCAACAATTAGTGAAATAATACAAATCAAATACGCTTCATTCAACGACATCCACTTTTGAGGTAGTGGACGATTTTTAGTTCGTTTCATAATTATATCCAAGTCGCGCTCCCATATTTGATTAGCGCCATTGGATGCAGCTGTGACTAAAGTTCCTCCAATTAAAAGACAAAAAATCTCAAATCCGTCGTTTCCTCCTGCAAACAAATAACCAGAAAGCGCGGAGAGAATGACTAAAAACGATAGTCGGAACTTGGTAAAAACCAAGTAAATTTTAAACTTCGACGGTTTAAGAATCGCTTCCTCTGACATGCAATGCAAAATTACAAAGAAATACAAGTCGATTCCTGCTGATGATTATTTTCAGTCAAAATTTCGCGCGACTTTGTCAATGTGACTATCTTTAGCCTCAAAATTTCAGATTATGTTCAATAATTTATTAGTCGAAGACAAAAATCAAATTCGCACCATAACGATTAATCGCCCTGCGCAACTGAATGCGTTGAACAAAGAAACGATTTCGGAACTTCACGAAGCTTTGAAATCGGGTGATGAAGATAAAAACGTGGGCGTGATCATCCTAACAGGAAGTGGTGAAAAGTCTTTTGTGGCTGGAGCAGATATCAAAGAATTTGCTGATTTTACAATTTCGCAAGGAGGTGAATTAGCAATGAATGGACAAAAAACGCTTTTTTCTTTCTTGGAAAATTTGGGAACTCCAGTAATTGCAGCGGTGAATGGTTTTGCTCTTGGTGGCGGTTTGGAATTAGCGATGGCAGCTCATTTGCGTGTTGCGTCATCCAATGCCCGAATGGGATTACCTGAAGTTTCTTTAGGTGTTATTCCTGGATATGGTGGAACTCAAAGACTACCTCAGCTCATTGGAAAAGGCAAGGCTAACGAATTGATTTTCACAGCTGGAATGATCAAGGCAGAAGAAGCTCTGCAGTGGGGATTAGTAAATTATGTTGTGGAACAACCTGAACTTTTGGTCAAATGTGAAGAAATCGCTACGAAAATTTTAGCAAATTCTCCGATGGCAATTCGTTCCGCAATTGCTTCAGTAAATGCTGGTTTTGAAGTTGGCGTAAACGGCTACGAAAAAGAAATTGAGGAATTTGGAAAGTGTTTTGGCACATCAGAATTTAAAGAGGGAACCACCGCTTTTTTAGAAAAAAGAAAACCAAATTTCAGGGCGTAAATGGCTAATCCCATCAAGCGTTTATTGGGTCAGACTGCCGTTTATGGACTTTCTTCCATTATTGGTCGTTTGTTGAATTATTTGCTTGTACCTCTATACACTTATGTTTTTGCAGATCCTGCCGATTATGGTATCGTTTCGGAACTTTATGCTTGGGTTGCTTTTTTAATTGTTCTACTGACATTTGGAATGGAAACGGCTTATTTTCGTTTTATTCAGGATAACGAGGATAAAGACGCGCCTTTTTCGAATGCGTTTTTCGTCGTTGCTGGGGTATGTGTTTTATTTTTCACCGTTCTATTGACCTTTAACAATGAAATCGAGCGGCTGATAATTCTTGATGGACACAACGAATACATTCTTTTACTCGGGGCAATTGTCTGCATCGATGCAATCACAGCACTTCCATTAGCGAAACTGAGAGCAGAGGAAAAAGCCATTCAATTTGCTGGCATTCAGTTTACATCCATTGGCGTAAATATTATCTTGAACTTGATTTTCATGCTGGTTCTATTTGATAAAACTCGACCGGAAGAAGGTGTGCTTTTTATTTTAGCCGCTAACCTTTGTGCATCGGTTGTCAAGCCCTTGTTGCTTTACAATCAATTTCGTAGAATAAAACTCGTCTTTGATTGGACTTTAGCGAAAACAATGTTGATTTATGCAGCTCCCTTGGTGATTGCTGGTTTCGCCGGAATTATCAATGAAACGTTGGATCGAATTTTATTGAAGCAAATTATTTACGACCCTCAAAACCCGAGTTCATTTCACGAAGCGGTTGCTCAAGTTGGAATTTACAGTGCTTGTTACAAATTAGCGATGCTCGTTACCATTCTTCTTCAAGCCTATCGCTATGCCGCGGAACCGTTCTTCTTTTCTCAAATGAAAAACGAAGATCGCAATAAAATCTATGTGAACGTTATGAATTTGTTTATAGCGGTGGTTTGCTTGGTTTTTCTAGTGGTTTCCTTAAATATAGAGATTTTCAAGCATTTCATTCAAAACGAAAGTTATTGGGCCGGATTGACGGTAGTTCCAATCTTGTTGATGGCGAATGTATTTCTAGGAATATACTACAATCAAAGCGTTTGGTATAAATTAAGTGGGAAAACTCAATTTGGAGCATATATTGCCATTGGTGGAGCATTAACAACCATTTTGATAAACGTAATATTTATTCCGACCTATGGTTATTTGGCAAGCGCTTGGGCAACGTTGATTGTTTACTTTTTACAAATGATGGCATCCTACTTTTTAGGTCAGCGTTTCTATCCAATTCCTTACAACCAGAAAAAGTTTGCATTATATATTGGCGTTTCATTGGTGTTATTTTTAGTGGGGAATTTAGTTCAAACCTCATCGACTATTTTCAATTTGCTTTTCAATAATATTTTGATTGCCACGTTCATCTTGTTAGTCTATTTTCTTGAAAGAAAAGCACTTATCAAGAGTTAATTGTTTACAGAATAAATGAACTATTTACAATCATTTATGTTAAATCGATTAGTTTGGTGTAATTTTGAACAACCTTTATCGTATGCAATACAAAGCAGGATCACATTTATCTCAAATTGAAATTCCGAAAGATCTTCGTGAAAAGTTCAATATTGAAGATTTACCGCAAATTTCAACAGAACTTCGCGATTATATAGTTGATGTTATTTCAGAAATTGGAAATAGTCATTTTGGAGCAAGCTTAGGTGTTGTTGAATTGACGGTGGCTTTGCATTATGTTTTCAATACGCCCGAAGATCAATTGGTTTGGGATGTTGGTCACCAAGCATACGGACACAAAATTTTAACAGGAAGAAGAGAACGTTTTCATACGAATCGTTTGAA
>JBMLTP010000173.1:0-4321 GCA_049239885.1 Crocinitomicaceae bacterium | reverse complement strand
CCGTATTGATTGAAGTCAACGAATCTGCAGGAGTTTTTTCCAAATAGTTTTTTCCGGGAATGCTTAATGTGGAAATAGAATTATTCTTTTTATACATTTCGTAAGTATTCACAAACGATTTATAGATCATTTGACCTTTGATGTCGTACCCTTTTTTTGTGAGGTGGATGCAATCCTTTTGGCAGTATCCTTCGTCGTACCATGTTCGAATGGTTTTTAACCCACCTGCTAAGTCGTACCAATTCCAAAAGAGACAATCATTCTTTTTGGCGATAGAATCCATCAAATCTCTAAATTCGACTCCCGCAGTGATGTATTTTCCCTTGTAGAACAAATCTTGCGTTGAGGTCAATACGATTAGTATTTCAGGGTTAATTTCCCGAAACTTTTTAATGGCTTTTTCGATTTGTTTTTCAAGATCCCAATCGATTTTATTGGTATACAGAATATCATTTGTTCCGAAGTCCAACAAAACAACATCAGGCTTCAAAACGGCAGCTTGTTCGGGTAATTTATCCAAAATCAACATCGCTCGATGCGCAGCAGCACCAACACCTGTTGAGTGGTAAACAATTCCAGAATTCGTTTCATTTTCTATCGACATTCCGTAGAAACGAAAGCGTTTTCCTCCTGTTTTCGATTTGACATTTAAATCAACTGTTTTAATGGAATCATTCCACAAAAAAGTTAACCCATAAGATGTATAATTAACTTGGGATGCCTCAATTTCTGTTGAGTTCAAGAAAACACGGACATCATTTGAAATAGAGTCATTTTCATAGAATAAATTGACCCGATGTCCACCGGTAGTAATTTGGTTCTTAAACTTAAAATTCAAACTTGCATTGGTATCCGCTGATTCAACCGTCATTCCGCAAACTCCAAGAGGTAGTTCCGATTTTCTACCCTGAAAACTTTTATTGAATTTCCATTTGCCTTTAAAGGTTGAAGCATAATTGATCGAAGAATAGGTGTTGGCTGCACCGTAGTTGAAAATTAACCCTCTTCCTCCTGAGCCAAATCGCTCGTGGAATTTCTTTCGTGCAACCGTTGTGGGGTATTCCGCTTGAATGTGACTTCCTCCGTAATGAATGAAAACCATTTTATCTTCGTTCACATTATCGAAGTGTGTTGCAAGCTTTTTAATTGTTTCGTTTGAATAAAACTGAATATATGCGTATGACGTATCAACTTTTAATGAAGTCGGATAATCTAAATTCTGAGAAAATCCGATTGACGAAACGGATAAAAAGATAAGTGGTAGTAGGAATTTCATCCAGTTAATTTGAAGTTGTTGAATCTGTCGGAGCGGGAATCGGAGTAATCGATATCGAATCTTGTGGTTCAGTAATTTTAGGTTTTGGCGGCACATAAATTCCACTTTGCTTTCCTAAATTTCGCATCATATTAATTGTTCCTTTGCTCATGGCTCCATACATCCCCATTGCAAAAATCATGTCATTTATTTTATTCTTTCGAATAGTTTCAATGATATTTTGTTTGGAATAGCGAAAATCCACCACCCAAATTTCTTCGTAATGGCTTATTAAATAGACAACAAAGGCGTTTCCGTATGAATTTTTAATCACAATGGCTTTTTTGCCATTTTTAACATTCGTATTGATTCGCATCATGGGTGCATCACCGCTAATGAAGGTTGAATAAGTGTTTCCCCCTGAAGATCCATGCGCGAAAACTTGGGATTTTGACTGTTTGTCGTAACCATAAGCTGTATAGCGAACCGCTGTTGTAGAAACTTTTGGAATGTAGTATTCCATCGTATCGGGATTATTCCTCACCGATGGATCAAGCGTATGTTGATACAAACTTCCCAAGAAATTGTATTTCGTTCGCTTTTCCATTTTATTTAAGGAAACAGGCTCGAAACCAGCTGCTTTGCAAAATGCGACATACGCATAATAAGCTCCAATCGGTTTCCAATGGTGATCTGTGCTGAAGTACATTTTTTCACCAGCATGCTCATTCATTTCCTCAAAAACATCGCAGAAAATTGCTCCATTAGTCAAGCTTGAACCAATGGCTTTGAGTGTTTTTTTGTTTTGGGCATTGTAATGCTTGTAATTTTCAACTGGAATAAAAGCGGAAGAAAGTGGCGCTACAGCGGAGAATACTCTGCATTCTCCCCTGAGTTGTTCAGCATACTCACTCACCATTTTTGAAAAGTGCTTTGACATGGCTGGACTTCCTCCTCCCATAGGATAAACGGATCCGTTAATGATAAGCATGCTTCCCGAGTAAGCTTGTTCGAATTCATCTAAAAAATTCAATTCTGATTCCGTTGAATCTTTCTCATCTTTATTTTTATTAACCTTCGGTTTTTGAGAAACAAAGACCTTTTCTTGTTCTTTCAAATGAATGCCTTTCCAAGATTGCAGCTCAACCGCCATATCTATCATGGAAGTACGAAAAGGAAAATGATCATCCACGTATGAGTCCATACTGTCTGCCCACGCGCCTTTGATGTAACTCTCGTAATTTAATGCAGGAACAACCGCCAATTTTCTTTTTTCACCAACAGATATCTTTTGTTTTGGCAATACGAAATAAAGCAACGGAATCCCAAAAAGCATGGAGAAAAACAGAATTATATTTAGCTTATTGGTCATTAAAAACGAGTGTATAAAAACGGATTATAAGTTGAATTAACCAATAACAAGGTTGCCAATAAAAGCATTGCGACGTTCAAAACAGGTTTTGCATTTTCGTAAATGCGTCCGGCATCTAAGGCAACTTTTGTTTCCTTCGCGTAAATCTCATCCCATGGTATACAGAATAAAATGACCAATACAAACCAGAATACATGTTCCATTATGTCCGTGGCAAAGCCAACACCGATTGGGTTATCGGAAGAAAATAAGTTGACCACGAACAGCTTCAACTTTTCAAAGTCAGTGAAGTAAAAGATAGCCCTACTGAAAACAATAAGAATCAGCGTATAACTATGTCTCAGGATTCGAGGGGTTTTAGCAAGAAACTTTTCAAACGTTTTTTCAATAATCATCAAACAACCAAAGTAAAAGCCCCATAGTGCGAAGTTCCAACTTGCTCCGTGCCAAATTCCGGTTAAAAGCCAAACAATCATAATGTTTCGCAATTGATTGCTTCTGTTTCCACCCAATGGAATGTAAACATAATCCCGAAAGAATTTCCCCAAAGAGATATGCCAACGGCGGTAAAAGTCTCCAACGGAAATTGCTGCATATGGGTGACGGAAATTCTCATCGAAATGGAATCCAAAAAGTTTGGCTAAGCCAATGGCCATGTCCGAATAACCACTGAAATCGAAATACAATTGAACGGAGAACATCGTAATTCCAAACCAAGCCTCATAACTCGATAAATCATCGAATCCGACGTCCAGATACTTTTTGACTAAAACACCTGCAACGTTTGCAATTACTACCTTTTTGAACAGACCTAGGCAAAATCGTGATACACCTTCACTCAGTGTTTGCCAATTTACCGTTCGTGAATCGACTTGGTCTGCAATGTGTTTGTAACGAACAATTGGTCCTGCTACTAAATGTTGGAACAAACTGATGAACATCAAGAAATTAAGTGGATTTTTTTGAGCTTTCAATTCCCCTTTGTAAACGTCCACAATGTAGGAGATAACCATGAACGTGTAAAACGAAATCCCCACAGGCAATGAATTGGTCGGACGGTCAAATGGCAAAGGAAATAAGTAACTTAAATTATCGTGAATGAATCCGCCGTATTTATAAGATATAAGTAAGGCAATGTTCACAATAACCGAAAAGGTTACGGCGATTTTTGAACCTATCTGACCCCGCCAACGTTCTACTAATAGCGCCATAGAATAATCGAACATTGCTGTGAAAATCATTAGGAAAATCCACATTGGCTCGGCCCAAGCGTAAAAAACTAAAGAGAAAATCGTTAGTGTGAGATTTCGAAATAGATTGTTTGATGTAACATAATGAAATATCAAACTGAGTGGCAAGAAAAGGTAAATAAACGTTAAACTGGAAAATACCACCCTTTAAAATTTGTAAGATTTCTTAATTTCGTTTGGGCGAATTTAATAAGTATTCCCGATTAATTTACAAATATTTTGGCAACAACTCAACCTAACAACCTCATCTCGGAAACATCTCCTTACCTTTTGCAGCACGCATACAATCCTGTTCATTGGGTTTCTTGGTCGGATGAAGCATTTGAAAAAGCGAAAAAAGAAAACAAACTCGTTTTAATAAGCATTGGTTATTCGGCTTGCCATTGGTGTCACGTAATGGAGCATGAGTGCTTTAAAGATGATGAGGTCGCAGAAATCATGAAC
>JBMLTP010000172.1:22022-48700 GCA_049239885.1 Crocinitomicaceae bacterium | reverse complement strand
AGAAATATTACACGAATTAAAATATCAACATAAGGAGTCTTTGGGTGTAGATATGGGCGAACGGATTGGTAAAGTTTTGAAAGAAACTGTTTTTTTTTCAACCTTGGATGCGCTTATTCCTGTTCCTATTCATCATAAGAAAGCCTTTATTCGCGGGTATAATCAAAGTGAACTTCTTGCACGGGGAATAGGTTCGGAAATCGGGATTCCTGTCTTAAAAAATTTAACAGCTAAAAGAAAAAACACATCTAGTCAAACGAGGAAATCCAAACAAGAGCGCTGGGAAAATGTGGCAAGCGTTTTTCGAAGTCAAGACCTTTCTTCATTCAAACACATCGCATTAGTTGATGACGTAATTACTACAGGCTCAACTATTGAGTCCTTGGCAAATGAACTTTTACATTCAAATCCTCATTTAAAAATTAGTGTTATTTCACTTGCATTTGCTAATTCATGAACGATAAAAAAAACATATTGATTGTCGGCGCTGGTTTAGCCGGAAGCTGTTTGGCTCATCGATTATTGGATGATGGGCATCATATTACCATTATTGATAAAGGAGAAAACCATGCAACATCCATTGCTGCCGGAATGGTTAACCCAATGGTTTTTCGACGAATGAATAAATCGTGGCGGCTCGATGAATTTATAACAGAGGCCAAGGGATTTTACTTCGCGCTTGAAAATAAATTCGATATAAAACTTTTTCATCCGATTACCATTCGACGGCTTTTTTCATCGGAACAGGAAAGGGATAGTTGGTTGGAAAAACAAAACTTACCGGAATTTGAAAATTACTTAACTCCTATTTCTGATGAAGATGAAGGTTACAATGGCGCAAACAATCCATTTGGTTCTGGCCGTGTGAAAAACGCTTTTTGGATTGATTCTGATAAATTTTATCAATCCAATCTTGCTTTTTTTGAAAAAAACGGAATGCTATTAAAAGAATCTTTTTCAATAAAAGATTTCGACCCAAAAGAAGCTGTTTATAAAGGTAAAAACTATGATCACATCGTTTTTTGTTGCGGTTATCAAAACAAAGAACTTCCGTTTTTTGCAGATCTTCCAATTCAACAAACAAAAGGACAAACACTAACAATTTCTTCAAACCACATCCCCGAGAATGAATCTTTGAATCGTAAATGCTTTGTTTTACCGCTTGGAAGTGGAATGTTTCGTATAGGAGCAACCTACGAATGGGACAATGATTCACTTTCGACCACCGAAGAAGGAAAAGAGTTGCTACTTTCAAATCTGAATGTGATTGGGAATTTTAATCCCATTGTTTTAACTCAAAACGCGGGTGTTCGGCCAACGGTTTTAGATCGAAGACCGATTTTAGGTAAGCACGCCGATTATTCAAAACTCTTTATTTTCAATGGTCTTGGGACAAAAGGCTACTTGATGGCGCCAACTCTTTCTACTGAACTTGCTGCCTGTTTGATGACAGCAAAACCTGTTTCCAAAGAAATCTCTGCTGAACGCTTTTTGTAATCGTTTAATTTTTAATCTCTTCCCCGAATCATTTTAAGCAAATAATACAAGTTAACAAGCACAATAGCCACATTTGTAATGATAATCGGAGTAGATTGAAGCAAGATGCCATATATAATGAAAAAGGCGCAACCAATCGTGTTTATGACCCTTAAGTACATTATATTTTTCATTAAAAATGAAATTAAAACAAGCGCGGACGCAATATATCCAATGTATTCCGTGTAATTTGGCATGCGTAAATTTATGAATTTAAAGCTCTCAGTCTTCTGTCTTGATTTTTACCTATTAAATTAGCAATATAAAAGCTATTTTTGCAATCGTATGAAGCACATTCGAAATTTCTGCATCATTGCTCACATTGACCATGGTAAAAGCACCTTGGCCGATCGACTTTTACAAACAACCGGAACCATATCTGATCGAGAAATGCAGGCTCAGGCACTTGACGATATGGATTTGGAGCGTGAGCGTGGAATTACCATTAAAAGTCACGCCATTCAAATGAATTATACGTTTGAAGGACAAGATTATATTTTAAACCTCATCGACACGCCCGGACACGTAGATTTTTCCTATGAGGTTTCGCGGTCGATAGCCGCCTGTGAAGGAGCATTGCTAATTGTTGATGCTTCTCAGGGAATTGAGGCGCAAACCATTTCCAATCTTTATTTAGCGCTTGAGCATGACTTAGAAATCATTCCGATTCTGAATAAAATGGACTTACCTGGAGCAATGCCAGAAGAGGTGTCAGATCAAATCATTGATTTAATTGGCTGCGACATGGATGATATTATCCCTGCGTCTGGAAAAACAGGATTAGGAGTAGATAAAATTTTAGAGGCTGTTATCAATCGCATTCCAGCGCCAAAAGGAGATGAAAACGCGCCATTACAAGCCATGATTTTTGACTCTGTCTTCAATCCTTTCAGAGGAATCATCGCTTATTATCGTATTCGAAATGGTGTTTTGAAAAAAGGTGACAAAGTACGCTTTTTCAACACAGGAAAAGATTACAATGCAGATGAAATCGGGATTTTGAAAATGGATTTGTCACCTAAAAAAGAAGTCAGAACTGGCGACGTGGGTTACATTATTTCCGGAATCAAACAAGCCAAAGAAGTTAAAGTTGGAGATACGATTACACTTACTGAAAACCCGTGCGATTCTGCAATAAAAGGATTTGAGGATGTAAAACCAATGGTATTTGCTGGAATTTATCCCGTTGATACAGAAGATTACGAAGAATTGCGTTATTCGATGGAAAAATTGCAGTTGAACGACTCTTCCCTTGTGTTTGAACCAGAATCGTCTGCAGCATTAGGCTTTGGATTCCGTTGTGGATTCTTAGGCATGTTGCACATGGAAATCATTCAGGAACGTTTGGAGCGTGAATTTAACATGACGGTTATAACAACTGTTCCTAATGTTTCCTACAAGGCTTATATGAAAAAGGATCCTGAAAAGATGCTTATTGTTAATAATCCTTCTGAATTACCTGATCCTTCAGGAATGGATCGCATCGAAGAGCCATATATCAAAGCACAAGTCATTACGAAAAGTGAATATGTTGGTGCTATAATGACGCTTTGTGTGGAAAAGCGCGGAGAACTAAAAAATCAAGTTTATTTAACGCAAGATCGAGTGGAAATCACTTTTGAAATGCCATTGGCTGAGATTGTTTTTGATTTTTACGACCGATTGAAATCTGTTTCGCGGGGTTACGCATCATTCGATTACCACCCCATTGGTTACAAAGAATCTGATTTAGTGAAAATGGACTTACTTCTTAATAGTGAACAAGTAGATGCTTTGTCGGCACTCGTTCACCGAAGTAATGCGTTTGATTTAGGGAAGAAAATTTGCATCAAACTACGCGAACTTATCCCAAGACAACAATTCGAAATTCCAATTCAAGCAGCAATTGGAGCCAAAGTAATTGCCCGTGAAACAATTAAAGCTTTGCGTAAAGACGTTACCGCAAAATGTTATGGTGGTGATATTTCGCGTAAACGGAAATTATTAGAGAAACAAAAAGAAGGTAAAAAACGTATGCGTCAGGTAGGCCGCGTGGAGGTTCCTCAAGAAGCTTTCTTGGCGGTATTAAAATTAAACGACTAAAAATATAAACATGAACAGTATTTTAACACATGCTCACTCAGGATTACGTTGGGTTGCTTTGATTTTATTGCTTTTAGCAATTGTAAATGCCTTCACATCCAAAACGTATGAGAAGAAACACAAAATGATTAACCTTTTTGCAATGGTGACTTTGCACACGCAGTTATTAATTGGATTAGTTCAGTATTTTGTTACATCTCAAAAAGTGCAGTTTATTGATGGTTGGATGAAAAACCCACTCCTTCGTTTTTATGGAATGGAACACATTTTATTAATGATTATTGCGATCGTTTTGGTTACAATTGGTCACAGCAAATCAAAAAAAGGTACAACACCAGAAGAAAAATTCAAGCCCATTAAACTGTGGTATGTAATCGGGTTGTTGTTGATTCTAGCCGCTATTCCTTGGCCGTTTAGAACCGTATTAGGAGGAGGATGGTTCTAAGAATTTATTTCTTTTCCATTATTCTAATCGGATTGGTTTCTTGTTCTAACAATGAGTCAAAAGCTGATGTTTTACCTCCCGAAACACCTGAAGAAAAAGGAGCTTCTTTATTCATTGTGCATTGCGCCGCCTGTCATGGAGAAGATGGAAAACTAGGGGCTTCAGGCGCAAAAGATTTGACCATGTCCAAACTGAGTGATGAGGAAATTGAAAAGATTATCGTGAATGGTAAAAACGCAATGCCACCAATGAAAGTAATTTTGGAAAACAAAGAAAACTTAGCCTTGGTAATCAAACACGTAAAATCGTTCAGAAAATAATGCAGGAAGGACACGTTACTGTTGATGCCGTTGAAGAATCGTGTGTGCTGGTCGGTGTAATTACTCCCGATATTTCCGAAGAAACAGCCCAAGAACATTTAGATGAACTCGATTTTTTAGCTGAAACGGCTGGAGCTATTGCCATTGAGAAATTCACACAAAAACTCCCCTATCCCAATCCAAGAACCTATGTTGGAACGGGTAAACTGGAAGAAATCAAGCTTTACATCAAGGCGACCGATGTTGAATTGGTGATTTTTGATGATGAACTTTCTCCTTCGCAACTGAGAAATATTGAGCGTGAATTACAATGTAAAGTGCTGGACAGAACCATTTTAATCCTGGATATTTTCGCAAGTCGAGCTAGAACTTTTCACGCAAAAACACAAGTCGAACTAGCTCAGTTGCAATACATGCTTCCACGATTAACTCGAATGTGGACGCATTTAGAACGTCAAAAAGGAGGAATTGGATTGCGTGGTCCTGGTGAATCGCAAATTGAAACCGACCGTCGAATTATTCAGCAACGTATTTCCTTAATGAAAGAACGTTTGAAGGAAATTGATAAGCAGATGACGGTTCAAAGAAGCAACCGTGGTCAATTGGTTCGGGTGGCTTTGGTAGGTTATACAAATGTTGGAAAGAGCACCTTGATGAATTTGCTTTCCAAGTCGGATGTCTTTGCAGAGAATAAGCTTTTCGCAACTTTAGATACAACCGTGCGGAAAGTGGTGATTGACAACATGCCGATGTTGCTCACAGATACTGTTGGTTTCATCCGAAAACTTCCACAACAATTGATGGAATCTTTTAAATCTACCTTGGACGAAGTGCGTGAAGCCGACCTATTGATTCATGTCTTAGATATCTCACACCCAAGTTTCGAAGATCATTTTCATGTGGTGAATGAAACACTCAACGAAATTGATAAAACTGAAAAACCAACCATTCTTGTTTTCAATAAAATTGATGCTTACCAAGCCCCAGAATTAGAAGAAGGGGAAGAAGACCACTCTTCGATGGAATACCTAAAACGTACCTGGATGTCGAAAATGAACAAAACAAAATGTGTTTTTATCTCTGCTCAAAACAAAGACAACGTTGATGAACTAAAAGCTGTTTTATACGAACACGTAAAAGAAATTTTTCGAGTCAGATATCCCTACAATAACTTTTTGTATTGATCTAGACGAAATTATCGAATAGGCTTATTCGATAAGATTATTCCTAAGAATGAGGATGGCAGATTTATGTAAAAAACTCACCAAATTACACAATGGATAAATATTAAACGAGTGTTATGGTTATAACACAAGCTCGAGATAAAATGGTGTTTTGGGTATTTGAAGCCAATAATAATTTAAAGGAACACAATAGAAAAGGAACATCTACCATAGTTTTACAAAATTTTTTTTTATAAATTAGTAAATCAAAAGAGGAAACTAGATTCCACTAAAAAAATCGGAGATTGTTCCGAAAAGCACAAAGAGTATGAATAAAATTTTTACAAAATGAAAAATTTCTTGATTTCAGCAATAATGTTGCTGTCGTTTAGTATTGTGAAAGCGCAAAGTAACATTTGGAGAGGCACTAGTAATGAAGGTTTTACTACAACTTTTCATAGAATAGATAAAGAAAAATGGGCAGAGACGAATAACGATGGTATATTTTACTACAAAGAAGTTAAAAATGAGGTATGTATGATTACATTGAAAGATGTCTATAGAAAAGGTGTTTTTATTAAACTAAGCGGTAAAAAATGTTATTATAAAGATAATAATAATGATTGGGTGGTAATTTACAATGGTAATTGGCAATATTAATTAATATGCCTTAATTTTTATTTTGTTCCCCTGCTAAATTCTCTTGGAAGATATAAATATTTACAGAATAAGATTTTCAATTAATTGGTAGACTAACAGTATTAGTGATAAATATCCTCCTTTTGAATTTAATAACTTAACATGAGTTCGGTTTAAGTAGCCGAAAAAATTGTCCGTCATTGACATCTTGGAACTGAATATTTAGCGCTGGTTTTTTTAAGAAGAAATGTTAAGCGCACAAGGCTCCATAAAATTGATTAGGGAGTTATTAATACTTCAATGAATGATTTTGCAGATGTTTTTGAGTTCATCGTTAACACATTCAATTATATCTATGGGAGACTTTCTCCCGCTAGCAGTTTTTTTTATTAATTCGCCTTTACACGATAAACCAATACAACCAAGTTATCACACATCATTTCATGCGCATTATTTAAAAGTTCCGTAAATTTTCTTTTATTATTCCTTGACATATTTGGAGTTGAATCAATAGTTTCCTTCAGAAAAGACACATATTTTTCTTTCCACTCATCGTCTTCGCTTTGACATTCCCATATTAGATCGAAAGCAAGACCAGTAGAAATTTCTTCCTCTGTTATTTGGCCGCTTTCATATTCTCGTTTCAGGTCTTCATCCTTGCTTAATAAATCTTTTTTTCCTTTGTAAGAAAGCTCTTCTAAATCCTTATTGATAAGGTCTAATTCGTCGCCAGTAATTTCACTTTCATAAATATCATCTATTTCTTCATTCCAAGGATCCATTTCGAGAAAATCATAAATATCTTTTACTGTGTATCCTTTATATTGAGGAAAATAAGTTACATCTTCAATGATAATCTGTTGGTCTTTGTCAATATCTATAATATATTGTAAACCGAAAGTTATGAATTTATTCATCGTGTTAAATTATTCCAAAATTACCTAACAAAATTTCCCCTAATCTGTTTCTTTATTCCTCTTAAATCAGTATAAGTGACCTCTAGAAGAATTTTTTCATCTCTTTTTAAACCAAGAATAAAATCTATCATGCTTTGAGTTAAACTTTTCCCTGTTGATGAAAAAATAGTAGAGCCATAAACGAGATCGAAACTTTCTATTTTAAATTCCGCATTGACTGAATCACTATCAAATTCTACATGCACGTTAAACTCTGACGTATCAATTTTTTCTCCTGAAACTGAATTGCCCAACCATAAAACTGGTTTCATGGAACCTTTTATTTTGACTGTGAATTTACCAATAATGACTTTTTCACGCTCCTGGGTTTCTGGGTTGATTTCGTAATTAACGACGAGAAGGGTTGCAGAAGTGCGTTTAACCGTATCAAGTGTATGAATAGACCACGTCTGATATTTTTTTGTGGGTTCAATAATAAACGCTCCATCTAAATTCACAGGGAATCCTTTATCTGTGTAAAATGAATTAGCATAATCGCGAAGAAAAAATGTGTCTTTTGATCCGTTAAATTTATAATTGTAGTTTTCCTGGGAAACCAATTTGCTAACAGAAATAAAAAATAAAAGTGAGAAAAGGATTTTATTAAGCATTAACAAGAAATTTTATCGATTCGACGTTGATGCCTTCCTCCTTCAAATGCTGTGCCTAAAAATGTTTCTACTATTTCTAGTCCTTCTTGTTCCGTAATAAATCGCGCGGGCAAGGCAACAATATTAGCATCATTGTGTTGACGAGCTAATTCAGCTATTTCTGCATTCCAACAAAGCGCACTGCGTATTCCTTTGTGTTTGTTTGCTGTCATGTTAATTCCATTTCCAGAACCACATATTAATATTCCCAGCATACATGTATTTTCTTCCACCATTTCAGCTACCGGATGAGCAAAATCAGGATAATCAATGCTTTCTTCTGAAAAACAGCCAAAATCCTTAACCTCGTATCCTTTTGATTCTAAAAATTGAATTATCTTTCCTTTAAGATTAAAACCAGCGTGATCGGCACCGATTGGAATGATTTTTTGTGACATCGTTTTTTGTTTTTGTAAAAGTAATTTGAATTAACAAATGAGTCAAGTTTTAAACAAACAAGAAATTAAGTTTTATTGAAAAGGCTTTTAAATATAGATTCTTAAAATGATTCTTTCAACCAAGAAAGAG
Source organism: Crocinitomicaceae bacterium (assembly GCA_049239885.1). Taxonomy (GTDB): domain Bacteria; phylum Bacteroidota; class Bacteroidia; order Flavobacteriales_D; family Crocinitomicaceae; genus UBA952. The sequence goes on along the minus strand of JBMLTP010000172.1, from coordinate 40,381 downwards.
GAAGAATTGTTAATTAAGGTTCAAAACTTTTAAAAGATATTTCTAGGATTATTAAACTATTTTTCCAAACCAAAACATTATTAAATAAAAGCGCTTTTTTTAATAGGAATTTTACAAAACTTTGACACGAATTATAAACTAAAACGATATTAACATTGATGTTTATTTTTAAACGTTGTTAAGAAATCATTACGTGTTTATTAATTGTTATATGATTGATATTAAATTAGTTATTTCCTTGCTTTATGTTAACAACAGATATAAAAATGTTAATCATGTAAATTCCTAACATTTGATTAAAAATTTTGTAACATTTCAACACACTTAATAAAAACAATAAAAATTCTTTTAAAAATTTAATTTATTTATTCTTTATTAAGAAACAGAGATTTGTGGATCTAATTTGTATTCAATCTTTTTTTATGTTCTTTGTATTCTGAAAAAGAATTAAAAAATGCAAACAATTTCTTCTTTTTGCGTTATTGAGTTAAATTAGCTGAAAACATAGCATGACAAGTTCGTTTGAACATTTATTGGACCAAATAGACGCTTTCATTCGGAAGTACTATAAAAATGAGATGATCAAGGGTTTTCTCTTGTTTAGTCTATTTTTTCTATTTTCATTTTTATTGACAACTTCTTTAGAATATGTGGGTCGTTTTAGTTCTGGAACGCGGGCATTTCTCTTTTTTGGTTTTATTGCAGTTAATGTTTTATTACTGATTCGTTATATTTTTATTCCATTATCCAAAATTATTTCATTTGGAAAACGAATTAATCGATACCAAGCATCAGAAATTATAGGTTCCTTTTTTCCTGAAATATCTGATCGACTTAAAAACACGCTTCAATTAAACGATGCTCTAGATCAAAACGAAGGAAATATTGAATTATTAAGAGCGAGTGTGTATCAAAAATCGGAGCAACTGAATGTGATTCCATTTAGTTCAGCCATTGATTTCGGTCAAAACAAGAAATACCTGCGTTACCTACTTCCAATTTTTGCTGTTTTCGTTTTATTAGCTGTTTTTGTGCCTAGTTTGATTACGCAAGGAACTGAGCGTGTGGTTAATTACAATGAAGAATATGCGCCATTTCAATTTTATCTCAATGAAAATAAACTAACAGTTGAAGAAGGGCAAGATGCTGAAGTAAGTGTGATACTGAAAGGTACAGCATTACCTGAAAACGTATACATGATTAGCGAAAACGGTAAATTTTTAATGGATCGCGTTTCTAAGAACTTTTTTAAAGGAGTCATTCGTAAACCAAAAGAATCCTCTTTCTTTTATTTCACTGCGAATGATTATTCGAGTGATAAGTACCAATTGAACGTGATTGGAAAATCTATCCTAGGAAAATTGGAAGCGAAATTGATTTATCCAACTTATTTAGGGAAAACACCGGAAGTTATTCAAAACGCTGGAGATTTAACCGTTCCAGAAGGAACTCAGATTGAATGGAGTGTTTTAACAAAGAATACAAAGAAAGTGGAAGTTAACTGGAATGGAAATAAACAAATTCAAACAGAGTTAGGATTTAAGTTAAATAAGAAAGTTAACAATGAATCCAAATTGAAATTCAAACTTTACAACGCTTTTAAGAGTAAAATTGACAGTGCGAATTATGTGATATCAGTAATAAAAGACTCACATCCAACCGTCGATGTTGAAGAATTCAAGGATAGTATTTCTGATGGAGTTCGTTACTTTAAAGGACAAATTGGAGATGATTATGGATTGAAAAGTTTGTATTTCGTTTATAAAATCATCAGTGAGAATGGGGGTTCTAGGGATCAAAAACTAATGGTTCGTCCAGTATCAGGAACTCAATTATCGTATGAATTTGCAGTTGATTTTCGGCGTGAGAAATTACAATTGAAAGATAGAATTGAATATTATTTTGTTGTTTCAGATAATGATGGTGTAAATGGAAGTAAGACTTCACGAAGTCAAACTTATACCTATAAACTTCCAACGTTAGATGAGTTGATTGAAAATAGAAACGAAGATCAAGAGAAAACGAAAGAAGATCTTAAGGATTTATTGGATAAGACAAATGAATTCCAAAAACAAGTTGAAAAATTGAAGAAAGAAGCGATGAATTCTAAGTCTTCGGATTGGAATAAAATGAATCAAGTGAATCAGCTTCAGGAAGAGCAAAAGAATTTGATCGAGTCTTTGGAGCAGATAAAGAATGAAATGAACCAAAGTACGGAAGAGAAAAATCAATTATCTGAAATGGATAAAGAACTCCTTGAAAAACAGGAAATGATTGAAAAACTTTTGGAACAATTGATGGATGACGAACTTAAAAAACTGTTAGAAGATTTAGAGAAGTTATTGGAGAAGAACGATAAAGATAACATCAAAGATAAAATGGAGCAGCTAGATCAGTCAACTGAAGATATGAAGAAGCAGCTCGATCGAAGTTTGGAAATGCTAAAGCGACTTCAAGTAAATGAAAAGATTGATGACTTAGAAAAACAATTAAAGGAACTAGCTAAAGAACAAGAGGAGTTGAAGAAGGATATTGAAAATAAAAAGATTAGCGAAGAAAATTCAGTTGAAAAACAAGAAGAAATCAACAAGAAGTTTGATCAATTAAAAGATGATTTAAAAAAACTTAATGAGTTGAATAAGGATTTGGATAATCCGATGAACTTAGGTGATACGAAAGAACAAGAAGAAAAAATTTCAAATGAATTAAATGAATCAAAAGAAAGTCTTGAAAATGGAAAAAGCAAGAAAGCTGGTGATTCTCAGAAGAAGGCAAGCGACCAAATGGAGCAGTTAGCAGACCAATTGGATAAACAGCAGCAAAAAGCGAATCAAAAGCAACAGGAAGAGGATATGGATGCGTTGCGAAACATTTTAGAGAGTTTAATGACGCTTAGTTTTGATCAAGAGGAGTTAATGAATAAAATGGGACGAGTTAGTACTTCTGATCCCGCATATCGTAAATATGGACGTAGACAGCGCAGAATTATCGATGATACAAAGATTGTAAAGGATAGTTTATTAGCGTTAGCAAAAAGACAACCGAAAATAGCGAGTTTTATTGATAAGGAATTGAATGCTATTGAAACCAATCATCAGGCTTCGATTGAAGACATAGATGATCATCGAAAAAAGGATTTAGGAAAACACCAGCAATTGGTAATGACATCCTACAATAATTTAGCTCTTTTATTAAATGAAGCGTTGCAATCGATGCAGGCTCAAATGCAATCACAGTCGCCAGGAAGTGGAAGTTGTAATAATCCAGGAAAGGGAAGACCGAAGCCCGGTTCGTCAATGTCGAGTGGAGACATGAAAGAAATGTTGAAGAAACAATTGGAACAAATGCAGAAAGGACCGAATCCAGGAGGTCAAAAAGAAGGGGATAAACCGGGCAATAAACCTGGTAGTGGAGGTCAAAATATGTTAGGATTAGGAAATAAAGAAATCGCTAAGATGGCTGCTGAACAAACAGCTATTCGCCAAAAACTGGAGCAGTTAAGAAATGAAATGAATAAGGAAGGCCAAGGATTAGGTAATAAATTAAATCCATTGATTAAGGAATTAGAGCAACAAGAGAAAGATTTGATTAATCGAAATATTAACAAGGATATGATTAATCGTCAACGTGATATTATGACGCGTTTATTAGAGAGTGAGAAAGCAATTATGGAGCGAGGTTTTGAAGAAAAACGAGAATCTAAATCTGGAAAAGATGAGAATTATGGTAACAAAATTCGATTTGATGAGTATAATAAACAAAAGTTAAAGCAAATTGAATTATTGAAGTCTGCTGATCCAAGTTACAAGAAGTATTATAAGGATAAAGCGAATCAGTATTTTAATGGTAATTAAGGATTATATTTTTTGTAACTATCTATGAAAGAGGGATTTACAATTATCGAACAGATAAAGTTGCCATCCGATTATAATGCGTTGGTGGACGTAGAGAATTTAGTTGACCGTGTATGTAATGGTTTAGGTGTGCAAGATGAAGCATATGGAAATGTTTTAATTGCAGTAACTGAAGCTGTGAATAATGCTATTCAGCATGGAAATGAATTAAAAAAGGAATTATTTGTAGACGTTTCTGTTGGTGATAAAACTGAGGAATTTTGTTTTAGTGTAAAGGACGAAGGTAGAGGATTTGATTTTAATGGTCTACCTGATCCTACTGCACCAGAAAATTTACTTAAAGAAGGTGGTAGAGGAATATTTCTAATGAAGAATCTTTCTGATGATCTTATCTATAATAGTTCTGGAAATAGTGTAAGTATTTATTTCGTGAAATGATTGATTTCGAGTTTTTAGATGTAGAAATTCCGGGCTTTGACTCGGAATTTTTTATGTCATCTTTAGAAAGTTTAATAGTTTTAGAGAATTATAAGTCAGGTGAAATAACAATAGTTTTTTGCACTGATGATTATTTACTTGAGATTAATAAAACGTATTTGAATCATGATTTTTATACGGATATTATTACGTTTGATTATTCAGAAAATGGTGTTATTTCAGGTGATCTTTTTATTTCTGTTGATAGAGTAAACGATAATGCAGGGTCGTTCAGTGTGTCGGTTGATAACGAATTGAAGCGTGTCATTTATCATGGTGTTCTTCATTTGTGTGGATACAAGGATAAAACAGAAAATGATGAAAATGAAATGAGAGAAAAGGAGAATTTCTATATAAATCAATTTGTTTCACGTGAAACAAATTGAGAGTTTGTTTAAATGAAATAATTTTGTTTCACGTGAAACATTAAAAATGTTAGATAAATACGATATAATAGTTGTTGGCGCTGGTCATGCAGGTTGTGAAGCAGCTAATGCGGCCGCTAAAATGGGAAGTAAAGTTTTACTCCTTACCATGAACATGAATACCATTGCCCAAATGAGTTGTAATCCAGCTATGGGAGGTGTTGCTAAAGGACAAATTGTTAGAGAAATAGATGCGTTAGGTGGTGGATCTGGAATCGTAAGTGATAAAAGCGCGATTCAATTTCGAATGCTTAATCTTTCAAAAGGCCCGGCAATGTGGTCGCCTAGAACACAAAATGACCGAATGTTGTTCGCGGCCGAATGGCGTTTACTTCTCGAACAAAACCCGAATGTTGATTTCTGGCAGGACATGTGTAACGGAATAATCGTAGAAAAAGAGCGTGTAATAGGTGTTAAAACTAGTCTTGGAATAGATATTTATGCGGATTCCGTTATCCTGACAAATGGAACTTTTTTAAATGGATTAATTCATTTAGGTGAAAAGCAGTTTGGAGGGGGTCGAGCAGCCGAAAGAGCCGCAACTGGAATAACAGAAGACCTGATTGCTTTGGGATTTGAAGCTGGACGAATGAAGACAGGAACTCCTCCTAGGGTAGATGGAAGATCTTTGGATTACTCAAAAATGGAAGTGCAAAACGGCGACGAAAATCCGTCTAAATTTAGTTACGGAAAAACAAAAGCACTCGATGTTCAGCGCCCGTGTTATATCACATATACAAACACATTAACACACGAGTTGTTGAGAACAGGCTTTGATCGATCACCGATGTTTAATGGATCGATTCAAAGCACAGGGCCCCGCTATTGTCCGAGTATTGAAGATAAAATCAATCGGTTTGCTGAACGCGATCGACATCAGATATTTGTTGAACCAGAAGGGTGGGATACCGTTGAAATATATGTAAATGGATTCAGTACGTCGTTACCCGAAGATGTGCAATTAAAAGCGATGAGAACCATTCCAGGTTTTGAAAAGGCTAAGATGTTTCGTCCGGGTTATGCCATAGAATACGATTATTTTCCACCAACACAATTAAAGCACACGCTGGAAACAAAGAAAATAGAAAACCTTTATTTTGCAGGACAGATAAACGGCACAACAGGATATGAAGAAGCTGGTTGTCAAGGACTGATGGCGGGAATAAATGCTCATTTAAAACGTGTTAATAAAGAACCATTTATTCTTTCTCGAAGCGATGCATACATTGGTGTTTTAATTGATGATTTGATTACTAAAGGAACGAAAGAACCTTATCGTATGTTTACTAGTCGTGCTGAATATCGTATTCTATTAAGACAGGATAATGCGGATATTCGACTAACTCCCCTTGGATATCAACTAGGTTTAGTGGATGAAGAACAAATGGATCGTGTAAACAAGAAGGTTCAAGGAACGAATGAGTTTAAGAAATACCTTCGGACATTAGGAATTACCCCTGCCGATGTTAATCCACTCTTATTATCTAAAGACTCCTCACCTATCAGTCAACAGGTTAAAATTACAAGTATATTATCTCGTCCACAGATACAGTTGAATGAGATTGCGGAAGTTTTACCCGAACTAAGTAGTAAGTGTTTAGAAATGAGAATTATACATGAGGATATTCCTACACAGACAGAAATTCAATTAAAATACGAAGGTTACATAGATCGCGAGGAAGAAATGGCTTCAAAACTCAGTCGATTAGAAGACGTCAAGATTCCAGAAGACATCGATTTCAGACAGTTGAAAAGTTTAAGCACCGAAGCGGTTGAAAAACTTACGGCCATTTCCCCAAGGACAATTGGTCAGGCATCTCGAATTTCAGGTGTTTCACCTAGTGATGTATCTGTTTTATTGATTTATTTAGGGAGATAATCAAATAGAGGCGTTTTAGTGCGTTATTTCTTGGTCGTTGACATTGAATATTATGAATTATTAAATCCCTTTTTTAAGAAGATCTTTTGAGGTGTGGTTTTATAGAGAATAATTATTTTTTTATTAAAACCATAAATGGTGTTTATGTGTTTATTTCGGTTCTTTAAAAAATTTCGACGTCAAAGTTTATTTCTTATTTTAGTGTTGGGTTAGAGTTGTGAATTTTTTTAAACTGGAATGGACGTCGACAGCAAACAAATAGTTGAAATTACGATAGATGATTTTCTAAAAACGGATTTAAATTCAACACGATTAAAATTTAACGCACTTAAACTACTATTTGAGCTTGATATTCCCAAAGAATTTGGGTTTGAAAGTTACGTTAAGCATGTGATACCAAAAAAGGATGGCACGAATAGAATACTTTATGAGCCTAAACCTCTTTTGAAAGAAATACAAAGGCAACTTTTGAATTTATTGTACACCTTGCAAAATCATCGGGATTATTCCCCATTGGCTCGCAAAGTAAAATCCAACTATCTACCTACGAAATCTTCAACTGCATATTTTAAAGGTTGCAGTGTGGTTAAAAACGCAAATTTTCACATAGATAAAGATGTTTTATTAAAGCTTGATATTTCGAATTTCTTTAATAGCATTCCTAAAAATAATGTTGAATCATTTTGGACGGATATCCTTACTCTAAAGGCTAAATATTTGGTTCACTTGGGAATTTTAGAAAAAGACGAACAAGAAGAAAACAAACGTTTGATAATAAAAGGTTTAGTTACAAAAGTTCTTTCGGCAACAACACTTAATGGATTTTTACCACAAGGTAGTCCAACAAGCGGGCACATAGCTAATTCCTATCTTGCGAGCTTTGACAAAAGAATGTTGGAATATTGTTTAAAAAAAAGCCTAAGTTACTCAAGGTATTCTGATGATATTACAATTTCAGGTTCAAATTCGGACTTAACACCTGATCAAGTAATAAAATTTGTTCAGTTTCAGCTTCACAAAAAGTCATTGAAGTTGAAGAAAGCAAAAACAAAAGTTCTCAAAAGACATAAAAGACAAACGGTAACAGGCATTGTGGTTAATGAAAAACGCTCAGCGGGTAGAACCTACAAACGAGGACTTCGAATGGAAATGTATTTTCTTAAAAAATTTGGATCCGAACATATTTTAAGAACTCATAGTAACATTATCCACTATTTGCAAGAATTGGCAGGCAAAATAAATTGGGTACTTCAAGTAAACAAAGTTGATCCTGAATTTAAAAGGTATAAGGGAGAACTGTCTATAATCAAAAGGTTTATACACTCAAGAAAGTCTATTTCCGAAGCTATAAATTATATCAATAGTCTTGATAGTGAACAATTTGAAGTCAAGAACAATGCTGTTTTTGTGGCAGGACTTTTTTGGCGTATTTCGGATGATGAGACTCAAAATGATTTGCCATCTCTAGTAAGAAGAAACAAGTCACTTCAATTTTTCACAGAAGAGGGTATTGATTTGGCACTAAAAAACAATCCAGGATGGCGTCTACCGACTGCAGAGGAATTCAAAAACTACATTCAAGAAACAAATTACGATGATAGAAGAGCCTTAGGAATAAGATATTCATTTGACCCACATTTTAATGGATTGGCAGATGAAAGAGGCTTCCGTTATTACAATCGAGTGGGGCTATATTGGACTTCTGATTTGGATCACTTGCCGAAAGAACAAACAACGAAAGATAGAATAGCCCGAAAAGCGATTTGTTTTTTAAGTTTCGAACAGAAATTAAAAAAGAAACTCAATCTAAAGACCGCTCGCAATATCTCCAATAAAGTTTTTACTTTATCTGTTAACAAAAAACAAAAGTTTGAAACATCTAAAAATCGACCTATCGAATATTATTTGGATCCTACATTTAACGATGATGTTAATTCAATTTCCGGGGCGTGTTCAATACGGCTTGTTAAATCTACAATAATTGAGCAAAAACAAATTATATCTAAAGCATTTTGGGATAGCATACAAGCGTCCAAGTTTTCTGTTGATTTATCTAAATTAAAAATACAAGAACTGCCATTTCCGCTGAAAAACTATAATGCCTCGTCGATTCTTTTATCAAATAACAAGATTAAACAAATCGATTTAACGGAAATACCTCCCGTTAAGCGTATAGACCTAAGCAATAATGATTTAGAAACGATAGATTTGAAAAGCATACCAAATGGAGTAAAACATATTCGTTTAGAGGGAAACAGAGACCTGAAGATGTTGGAAATTCCATGGAAAAGGATGCTACGCTCATCACATGAATTTACAACGGATGAGAAGTTTTTAATAATTCCGGAGTCAATAGACCAAATTTATTTATCTGCCTTAGGGGGCGAGGGTTGGCTCTTGGTAAGTAATGATCAAGAATTGGATGAGTTAATTCTTGCACAAAAACACATTGATTTTCTGAAAGTTAAAATTGTGATTGGTTCGAATGAAGTTGATACAAAAGAGCTATTTAATCGGCTTAATCGGCTTAAGGTCAGCAACCTATTTATAGAACTTGAAACTATCCAAGAACAACTCAACAAATTGATCCAAGAATTAAAAATGTCTTTTAGTTCAAATCAAACCATAAAAGAACAGGATTGGAATCAAGAGAATATTTTTATTAAAGAATATTTTTTCAATGCAAGTGACCTTAAAAATCAGGGATTAAAAAGTTTAATTCTTGACCTATCGTGGCTGCCAAACATCAAATTTAATGGTGACTTTGAAATAAAGCCAGATATATATCACCTACTTCACCCAGGCACATCATTTACTAGTCTTCCAGCAACATCATCTGAATTCCACCGACCAAATATTCTGATTAAAATACTTGGTGAAAGACAGATTGATGATGAGTCAACGAGTTTAATCGTTCATTATCCCCTTTCGCTAAGTATAAAATCAAGACATCAAAAAATACAAACAGTAATACCTAAAAATCAACTTTTTATCGATGATTTAATCTTGGTTGTTTCTAGTGGAGAAAAGCGTGAGCAGCAAGTAGGACAAATTGAGGAGCACTTTCCAAAGTCACATTCCATCAAGCGGTTCAATTCACAAGAACAATATCCTAAATCATCAATTAAACTCATTTCATCCAAACGTGTTTCTGGATTTCCTTTGCTCGGATTCGCCCTCCTCTTTGATGTGCATAAATTGAGTGTTCCTTTGGAAAGTTTTTATAAAACAGATAGGATCTTGTTTCATCCAAACAGATATAAAAACCAAAATCAAACTGGTTCTGTTTTGGATTGGACAGGGTTGGATTTCAATAAGTTGATCTACTCGGAAAAAAAGACACGGTTAAGTTCGGATAATCAGTTATCGGAGTTGGATATCTTTTCGCATAAAACCAAGGCGATTTACCATACAATTCCTCAAGCGTCGAATCAGCCGACAAATCGCCCCTATGTAATTAAAAAAGGTATGTTCGCCAAACATGCGCTGTATTCTTCGAGTCTTGAGTCGCGAAAAAAGGTATTAACAATGTTGGAAACAGGTGAAATAGAAGCCAAACACCTGCCTTCAAAATTAAAGAATGATGAAGAGGTAATGCTTGTGGCGATAAAAAGAAATCCCTATTCCATGGTTTTCGCATCTAGACGTCTGAAAGAAAACACTAACTTTTTATTAAGAGTTTGTGAAATCAGCCTCAGAACACTTGTCTTTTTACCGAAAAAATTAGCAAATGAAATCGAAGAACCAAATTCAGCTTTAAATCAAATAGTTGATTATTTAATATCTAGTTTTAAACCTGTTGAATATAACTTTATAATCCATAAATTAGGAACCCATATCGCCGTGGCAGATGGAGAGTATCCTCATTTTACATGCGAAGCAACGGCAAAATACAACTCTCAAGTCATTTTCAGCTTTGACTTGGAAGGTTTTTATCAAGATAAAACGGTTAGGGCCGGTATGCCAAATGCCATCAGAAACGCATTTTTAAATCAAGCGTCTAAACGCGGAATTTTTAATAACAACGGCTATTATAATTCACTTGAAATCGCATTACAAAATAAAGACGATTGTACGCATTTAGATTTATCGTTTAGTGGTTCACACAACGACCTCACTTTTTTGGAATTATTCAAAAACCTAAAAATATTAAACTTGTCTTATACTTCTGTGAGTTGTAACATGCCTTACTTACCTTTCTTGGAGACTTTATATGTGGATTACGTAAGAGGTTTTTTTATCGACAATGGCTTGACATTTTTAAGTAGTCAAACTCCAAATTTGAGAGTAATTATTGGTAAGGAAACATTTTTTCATAGAGTAAAGGATTTACTGCAGCTTTTATCCCTTTTCCCGAAAATTGAAAAGTTAGATATAAGACCGTATTTTTACCCAGAAGACGAGGAAATATTAGGTTTTCAAGAGCAAATGACTCAGCAAGGTAGAGTAGTTGATATACCAATTAAAAACCCAAATTAATTTCGAATGGATCAATTTTCAAAAGAACGGCTATTGAACATTCTTCAGGACATTAAAAACATGGACCAAAATGTTTTTTTCATTTCGGTTTTCCCTAAGGAAATTGTGGACGAGTTATGGCAAATATGGTTCCCTAAAACTATAATTGAATCTAGCAATGTTGATGTTTCTGATTTAGAGTGCTTGTTTTTAATTGCATTCAGCATTGAAGGAAGTTTTCCTGCAACAATAAGAAAGGGCGATGTTTTTTTTCAGAATCACTTTTTACCTGAACCAAACACGCTGCTGCTAGATAGACGACTAACAAAACTTCCAAGAGGTGTTGTTAGTCAACTTGTTACTGCTTTAAACATTGAGCATCTGATTTTTGATTCTGAAGAGGCTTTAGGAATCACATTTGATCTGGATTTCCCATTAATTACAAACCAAATAAAATCCTGTTCATTTTATAATTTGAATTCTGATTATCAATTAAATGCACTTTATTCTTCCAAATCAATTACAAAACTGACATTCACCAATGTTAAAGGTGAAATCCTACCTAAAGATTTAAGTTCTTCAACCGATTTAAGTATGTTAGAATTTAGATTATGTGCTTTGAACCAACTGCCAAAATTGAATAAAAACAATTCTAAATTAACAAAGGTTGTAATTAATGAAAGTATAATTGCTACAAATATCAACCTTGACTTTTTGCCAAAAAGCATTCAAGAATTGGATTTATCGATGAATAAATTGAATGATATAAAAGGTCTTTTGGATTTGGAGAAGTTGGAAAAACTCAATCTTTCAAGTTGTTTTTTTAAATGTTTTGACTTTTCTCAATCGCCTAAAAAGCTAAAAAGATTGAACTTGAGAGATAATGAGTTAACATCATTTCCTTTGTTGACAAACTATTTAAACAGTGAACTGGAATATTTAGATGTTAGCCACAACCATATCACAGTAATTCCCAAAGAATTTGTCAATCTAAAGTTCTTGACTGAATTTTTGTGTTCCCATAACAACCTCGAGGTTCTGCCTGAAGATGATTTCTTTTGGAGAGGATTGACGCGCCTTGATTTAAGAAACAATAACCTTCGAGTTCTACCATGCTCGATGAAAAACTTAACCAATCTGACTTATTTGGACCTGGAGGATAATTTTCTGACTGAATTTTCTAACTTTTATATATCATCAGGTTTGTGTCGAGCAACAATAAGACTGAGGGGAAATTCCTTCAATAACGAAGAAAAGTATAAATTACTATCTTTAGAAACAAGTTATTTGGATTTATGAGTCAAAATCAAGATTGTTACGGCGCAGAAGTCGATGGAAAAGAATTATTCCAATTATTAGGAAAAATCTTAGAGTCTAATTTAATTTTTGAAGCTCAATCAGGCAGGCGTCCCACTCCGATTTGCATTTGGGGAACCCATGGTTTAGGAAAGACTGAAATAGCTATGGAGCTAGCCCGAAATAAAAAATGGAAGATAGCCTATTGTGCTCCTGCGCAATTTGAAGAAATGGGAGATTTGCATGGATTACCTTTCAAGATTGATCCTGATCCAACTGTTTTTGGAGACGAAAGAACTGTTTATCTTCCTCCTGAGTGGGTTCCAACAGATGATGGCCCGGGAATTTTACTTCTGGATGATATTAATCGTGCTGATGATCGAATTTTGAGGGGAACAATGCAGCTTCTGCAAAATTTTGAGATGTTTTCTTGGTCTTTACCAAAGAATTGGCAAATAGTTGTTACGGCTAATCCAGATTCTGGAGATTATTCTGTCACCCCGATGGATGAGGCGATGCTGACTAGAATGATCCATATTACATTGAAATTTGATCAAAAAGCATGGGCTGAATGGGCTGTAGAAAATGGAATTGATGAACGAGGCGTTAATTTTGTGCTGACATACCCCGAAATGGTAACAATGCGAAGAACGACTCCAAGAACCCTTGTTCAGTTCTTTAGTCAAATAAAGCATATTCCTGATTTGATTCAAGAAAAAAGTTTGGTACAAGTATTAGCAAAAGGTTGCCTGGATTTAGAATCCGCGGAATCGTTTATGAATTTCATAGAGGACGTGTTAAATCAAATACCTTCTCCTGAAGAATTTCTTGAGGCAGATAGCGCAACGATTGAAGACTGGATAAAGCGATTAACCTTTACCGAGCAGGGTGTACGACTTGATTTAATAAACACCTTGATGACTCGAATTATTATCAAGCTTAAAACCAATTATTTACCAACGGAAAAATGTGAAACAGCATTAATTCAGTTGTTGAAATCAAATGCTGTTCCGAATGATTTGAGATACGCATTTCATCAAGATTTGATAAAAGCTAGGCTTCATGGTTCTCCATCGATGGTATCAATAAATAAAGTCATAGCGAACCAGGAGGTTTTAGCACAGTTTGTGAAGATGATTTAATGTCTACCCAAGTTCAAAATTTAGAGTCAACCTTTTCTTCTTCGGTCATTAAACTCCTTAGACAGGAATCGTTTTATGCCCACGTAATATCTAGCTTGACCCGTGTTTTTGTGCCGCAAATCGAAACCTTAGCGGTATCGTTTAAGGAGGAAAGGTTGTTTTTGAGTGTAAACCCCGACTTTTTTATTAATAAACTTTCTGAAAATGAACGAATTGGTGTTTTAAAGCATGAGGTCTTACATATTTTATTCAAACACTTATTTAGGGGCAATAGAAAAGACCCTTTCCTTGAAAATGTCGCAGCTGATTTGGTTGTAAATCAGTATGTAGATCCTTGGCCCCTTCCTGAAGGCGCGCTATTATTGATAATGTTCCCCGAATTAAATTTATTGAAGGGTCAAACAATGGAATACTATTACAATGAACTTTTAAAACTTTCAAACCCCAACGCTCAAGAGCTTTATCCTATAAGTATGGAAGCTCTGAATGCGTGTAGTAAAAACATTGGATCAAGAGGAATTCATGACTTTTGGAGTTCAAGCTCAAGTGATAGAACAATCAATAGAGTTATTAAGGAGGCTAAGGGAAAATCTTTGGATTTTGGAAACCTTCCGCTTGATGTTCAACGAGCCATAGATTTGACAACATCAACCCCAAAAATTTCTTGGAAACAAATATTGCGCTTATTCAACTCGTCTTGTGGTCGCACGGTTTTAAGATCAACTAGACGAAAAGAAAGTAAACGATTCGAAGGTAATCCTGGAAGTAAAATAAAAAAACTAAAACGAATTGTTGTTGCCATTGACACATCTGGTTCGATAAATACCGAAACCTTAAGTTTGTTTTGGAATGAAGTACAACAGATTTATAGAACGGGAACTACAATTACCATTATTGAGTGCGATGCTCAAATACAAGCCACGTATGAGCTAAGAAAATCTAAAGTTCTCCCCACTTTGAAAGGAGGCGGGGGAACAAACTTTAATCCAGTTATCGAATGGGTTAACCAACAATCGGTATATACAGGATTAATTTATTTTACGGATGGTTATGGTCCAAATTCTGTTAAATGCAAGGTTCCAGTTCTTTGGTGTGTCTATGGACCGAATGAAAGTACGGATCATTTAAAGGGTCGTGTTTTACGTCTTATTGATTAATACCCAAGTTTTATTAATTTTGTTTTGGTTGCGAGAAGGTTTTTAGCATTTTGGTAGGCGATTCGCCTATCTTGTATTATGTTCGAATGAAGGCAAGTAGCTGTTTTTATGGATCATCTTAGCATCGAATTAGAATTGAAATAAGCAAAGCTTATAAAGTAATTACTCCGCAACCAAAAAACGTGTCAATTAGGGCGCGTTTTTTTATTTTATATCGGGATATTCACAAAAGTTAAAAATCGTGGATTTTCTTTTATCAACACGATGCTCAAAAGTGATTTCATCCAAAGCCCCAGATTTCCCATTATATTCAAAACTATGATCAGTTTTTCTTGAAACACTATCAAAATGAAACATTCTCATAAGATCATAAAAACCTGAAACCCCAAGTTCAGAAAGAGGATTTTCTCTTGTTAAACCCTTACCGTTGCAAATTTGTAGACAACCTAATTGAATTAATTCAAGTGCTTCATTATTTGCTGACCTGGGCTCTTTAAAGAAGTCATCCTTTCTATATTTTTCTGGACCAACCAACAGCATGCGCTCTGCTTTTGAATATAAATAAGCGAATTGATTATCTAGAGCGTAATTCTGTAGCTCTTCCGACATATTGTCAAATAATTCGTCAAGCGGACACCATTCGATTTTATTTTTCATCATTTATTTTAGTTATTAATTTCAAAAAACGTCGTTTAGAAGAAAAGATAACAACGCGAGTAAATTATTATCTTAAAAATATGGAAAAAACCATTGATTATCAAGATTTTGAAACTTCTTTTAAAGAAATATGTCAGTTAAAATTATTATTAGCTGAAATTAGAATAGATAAAATGAAGCTAGTACACGAACAAAGGTATGAGCTAGCTGCAGATTTCAGGGAAAAGGAGTTGGATGTAATTAGGAAATTACGGTTGATTCATGCTCAACTGAATGACTTAAATGAACAAACAGAATTGAAGAAGGAAACGTTCCATCAAAAAAATAATCTTCGAAAGTTAATGAATGAGCTTGCTTTTTTATTCGATAACTATGAGGAGCGTTTGAAGTTAAAAACAGAAACTCGAATAAAAGAGCTAAAGCAAATCCAAATTGAAATAATTAAATCAGGAATTGACGAAGAAAAGAGATCAGTTATTTTGAGCGAACTCTTTGAAAAACGAGAGTTGCTTGCGCTTTTGAACCAGCTATTAAAAGCACGATCAAGACGTTAAAACCGCAAAATTTTATTAAAATACAAGGTTAAAAACTCTTAACTAATGATCTCTTGTCGAATCGGTGTTATTTATATTCTTCGAATATCCGGTTTAACCACCTCAGAATTCCAAACATAAGCAAAGCAGCGAATCCTAAAAGGATGGCATTCACATAAAAGAAATTTGCCTTGTCATCATATCCATCCCATAATGAACTCAATACTCCCGAAAGTTTATTACCAATAGATGTAGCTAAAAACCAACCTCCCATCATTAACGAAGTTAGTCTTGGTGGACTCAGCTTCGAAACTAAAGACAGCCCCATTGGGCTTAAAAAAAGTTCTCCAATTGTTATTACAGCGTAAGAAGAGATGAACCACCATGCCGAAGACTTTTCTAAACCATTATTACTTGCATAAACCGCTCCTACCATTACAAAACAGGATAACGCAGAAATGAGAAGCCCGAAAGCAATTTTAGTTGGCGTTGAAGGCTCTTTGCCCCGTCTATTCAAGAAGCCGAAAAAACTAATTACTAAAGGTGTCAATACAATTACCCAAAACGGGTTTACAGATTGAAACAGATTGGTATTGAAAGCATAAATTTCTTCCCCGACTTTCGGCTGATTGACTTTCTTTACATTTTTAAAATAGGCCGGATAATCAACAGTCTTCACCTTTTTATCCTCTTTTGCTAACGGAACGGAATCCAAACTTATCGGACGGAATTGTTTATCTGTTAGAACTATTGAGTCTTGCTTATAAGTAATTTTTTCTGCTAATTGTAATGATTTAGTTGTTCCCAAAATTTTGGACGGAACTTCTCGATCCGTGTAGTTGTTCGCCCATGTATTTAATGTGGATCCATTTTGTTTAAAAACAGCCCAAAAAGCAATTACAACCGCAAAAATCGCAAGCATCGCTGCAATTGGTTTTTTTTCAGATTCTGGCGATTTGTATAGCAAACGGCCATAAAAAAAGAGAACAGGAATACAACCAAAAAGAAAGGCGTCAGTAGAAACCGAACCTACTAAAGGTTTAGGAAACAAAAGCGGAATGAGTCCAAAAACGATTGAAGGAATTAATATAACTCCAAATATCTGAATAAGAGACATGTCGCTTTCTGACTTAGGTTTTATCACATCTGCATGAGCGTAATGTTTAGTGCCAATCCAGAAAATGATAATACCAATGAACATCCCTACGCCAGCCGCTAGGAACGCGGCATACCAACCAAACATATTATACAATGCGGCACCGAAGAAATTGCAAACAAATGCGCCGATGTTAATCCCCATATAAAAGATATTGTAGCCCGCATCTTTATGTTGTTTGTATTCCTCTGAGTTGTAAACGTTTCCAAGTAATGTTGAAATATTCGGTTTAAAGAAACCATTACCAACAATAATGAACGTCATGGCAATATAAAGTGCATTAAGGCTATGAATGGACATCAAACAATAACCTATTCCCATTAATATTCCCCCAATGGTAATTGCTTTTCGATAACCCAAAACACGATCAGCAAGCAGTCCTCCAATAAACGGGGTTAGAAATACTAGTGCAATGAAGGTTCCATAAAGATCAGATGCCTCTTGTTCGCTTAAAGCAAAACCCTTCTCAGCATCTTTCAGATAAAGGGTGAAAATCCCAATCATTAGATAGTATCCAAATCGCTCCCACATTTCTGAGAAGAATAAAAAAGGCAGGGCTTTTGGGTGTTTTGTTTTCATAGATTTTGGTTATAAAAAAAACGGGACAAGCCCGTTTTTCGATTATTGTTTATTATAAATTACTTCACTCCATGCATCATCTTTGACAGCCTACTTGTCAAGAGAAGCATTAAAAGCCCTAATGAAATTACAAATGCTGCAATTGAAAAGAAAATGGTTGCTGCACCAAGCTTTTCAACATACATAGCGATATATCCACCCATGATGTTAGCAACAAATGAAGACAAAAGCCAAACACCCATCAGCATGGAAGCAAGTTTTAAAGGAGCAAGTTTTGTGACCACAGAAAGCCCCACAGGAGAAAGGCAAAGCTCTCCAATTGTGTGGAAAAAATAAGTCATCACCAACCAAATTAAAGCTGCTTTTTGAGTCACCACTTCTGCGTCACCAGACCCAGTGGTTTTTACACTGTACGTTGCGAAAAGCATGAATAAAAATCCAATTCCAAGTAAAATCATGCCTAATGACATTTTTACAGGTGTACTTAATTTTGCGCCAAAATTAGAATTCCAAAACCAAGCAAATAGAGGCCCAAGTGCAACAATGAACAAGGGGTTGACAGACTGAAAAATAGCAGTCGGAATCTCCCATCCGAAGAAATTTCTATCAATGTATTTGTCTGTGTAAAGAGTCATTGATGAACCTGCTTGTTCGAATCCAGCCCAGAAGAAGATCACAAAGAATGTAAGAATAAAAATCACCGTTATTCGCTGCTTTTCCTCGAATGATAAAGGTTTTTTCGAGTT
>JBMLTP010000172.1:10981-21922 GCA_049239885.1 Crocinitomicaceae bacterium | reverse complement strand
CATCAATTACTTCATCGTTTGAAGAATAATTAGATGCATCCTGATTTTTTAGTTTTGCTGCAGGCTCTACTCCAATTTCTAATAAATACTTAGGAGACAACCAATTAAACAAAATCTGCCCAAGAGCCATTCCTATTCCTGCAGCTAAGAAGCCATATTTGTAACCATAACTTATTACTTCTCCATTTGTATTTCTAACAGCGAAAATGTCATCCGTTAATAAAGCAATTACCAATGGAGCAAGGAACGCCCCCAAGTTTATTCCCATGTAAAAGATTGAGAATGCAGAATCTCTTCGATTGTCTTCTGGCCTATACAACTGTCCCACCATTGTAGAAATATTAGGTTTAAACATTCCGTTACCTAAGATAAGTAAAATCAACCCCATTGCTAATCCGACATGTGTGTTCACAGCAAAAAGAGTTAATTGACCAGCAAACATGGTAATACCACCTATTGTAATCGACTTTCTTTGACCTAAGTAATTATCTGCAATCCACCCACCAATAATCGGAGTTAAATAAACAAATCCAGTAAAAAACCCATAAATCAACGATGCGGAGGCTCCATCAATATTTAATCCGTTTTCAATCCATAATTTAGTCATGTAAAGCATTAGAATAGCACGCATCCCATAATAACTAAATCGCTCCCACATTTCTGTGAAAAACAAAAGAAAAAGTCCTTTCGGATGCCCAAAAATGGTTCCTTGACTTTCAATTCGATCAATTAAATCTCCGTTATTTGTCATATAAATTTTGTTTCTTTATCCGTCGAATTTAGCAAAAATTGTTAATTGAACTGAGATTTACATTTCAAATTGTCAAATATTAAATCATTTTAAGGGTCAAAGGGTGGCTGATATTCCATTTATAAATACGCACTCACACGTGTTCGATCAGGAAAATATAACCCTGTTTCAAGGTAAAATCGGTTTACGGGATAAGTGGTTTTCTTTTGGTGTTCACCCTTGTGATGCGCATATTTCAGAGATTTCACCTGTTTTTTTAGACCACATAAAAATGCCAAACTGTCTAGCACTTGGAGAAATCGGTTTGGATAAACTAAAAGGCCCAGATTTAGAAACACAAAACAAAGTTTTCAAACAACAAATCACACTTTCTGAATCTTTTGAACTCCCAGTAATTATCCATTGCGTCAAAGCTTGGAACGAATTGAAACTAATTAAAAGACGATTGAACCCATCTCAAAAATGGATTTTCCACGGATTTTCCAAAACAAATATACTCGAAGACGTCATCTCTGAAGGTTTATTTGTAAGTTTCGGTGCTGCGATATTAAGAAATTCAAAATTAATGGAAGCGTCGACAAATGTTCCTTTGGAAAAGCTGTTTTTAGAAACAGATGATTCAACTATTTCCATCGAAATCATATACAGTGAATTTGCAAAAGCGAAACAAATAACTTTGCAGGAATTAAAAGAAATTCAATTTAGTAATTTTAAGCGAGTTTTTAAGAAATGGAAAAGTGGTTAGAACGGACAGCCTTACTTTTTAGTGAGGAAAAAATCAACAAACTTCAAAAGTCACACGTTTTAATTGTTGGCTTAGGCGGTATAGGATCCTTTGCTGCTGAATTTATCGCGCGTTCTGGTGTTGGAACAATGACGATCATCGACGGTGATGTTTTTGATCCGACGAATAAAAACCGCCAGCTAACAGCAATGGATTCAACGACAGGAAAGAATAAAGCGGTTGTTTTAGCTGAACGATTGTTAGACATTAATCCTAAATTATGTTTGAATGTAATCGAAGAATTTGTTCTCCCTAATCGTGTTTGGGAACTGTTAGCTGAATACAAACCAGATTACGTAATGGATTGCATTGATTCGGTAACACCAAAACTGGAATGGATAATTGCTTGCAAACGATTGAAAACCAAAATAATTACACATCTCGGCGCAGGGGGGAAATTAGACCCATCAAAAGTGAAAGTTGCAAAACTAGAAAACACCCACAATTGCAAACTTGGCTCACATATCAAAAAAAGAATGAAACGCAAGGAGATTTCATTTAGAGGAATAAAGGCTGTTTTTTCGGAAGAACTTCAACGAAAAGAATCATTAAAAATGACCGATGGAAGCAATTTTAAAAAGTCTTTTTATGGAACCTGTAGTTATATGCCTGCTCTTTTTGGATTGATGGGAGCCGCTGAGGTAATTAGGCATCTGACGGAGGATTAAAATATTATTTTTAATTTTAATGAAAATAATAAGCAAAAATTATGAAAAAACCTTTACTTTTTTTGATTGGAACCTTTGTTTCAACATTTAGTTTTTCACAGCTCTTCTCAGATGATTTCGAAGGTTATGCACCCGGATCATATATCGGCCCACAATCAACGCCTTGGACAACATGGTCAGGCACTGAAGGTGGAGCAGAAGACGCTCAAGTAACAAATAACCAAGCAAGTAGTGGAACAAATTCAATTTATTTATCATCTACTTCCGCTAACGGTGGCCCGCAAGATGTAGTCTTGGATTTTGGTCCTTTATATAATAGCGGTGTTTTTACTTTTCAATCTGCCTTTTACGTTAATTCTGGTAAG
The DNA here is from genome assembly GCA_049239885.1 of Crocinitomicaceae bacterium. Taxonomy (GTDB): domain Bacteria; phylum Bacteroidota; class Bacteroidia; order Flavobacteriales_D; family Crocinitomicaceae; genus UBA952. The sequence continues at coordinate 19,354 of JBMLTP010000172.1, read as the reverse complement.
ACGGGCTATTTTAATTTTCAAGCATCTCAAACGATTGGTCAAACATGGGCGCTAAATGTCAATTTCAACGCGGGTGATATGTATATTGATGATGGCGTAACCTCTAACTTAGTTGTAAGTACTTATCCTCAAGCAACTTGGTTTACATTAAAAATAGAGGCAAACTTAACTTTAAAAGTTTGGAAAGCATATATTGATGGTAGTCTTGTTGGTACTTGGATTAATGGTGTTAATGCCCTTGCTTCAACGGATTTTTTCCCAGTTCAAAACAGTCAGTTTTTTGTAGACGATGTTAGTTTTGATCATCAACCATATACGCTTTCAAATTTAAATGGTATGATGGCCATGGCAAATTTAGGAGGTGAATTGGCAGGACAAAATGTTACCCCGAAATTGACAGTCGTGAACGCAGGAACAACAGCGATTAACTCTTTTGATGTCAATTTAAACTATGGTGGAACTAATTATTCTCAATCTATAACGGGAGTGAATATTTCAAGCACTTCAAATTACGCCGTGACTTTGAATTCTTTACCATTAGTCGCCGGAAATCAAGTTTATACCGCTACTGTTTCTAATGTTAACGGTGCAACAGATGATATTTCTAGTGATGATACATTAGTTGGCTCTATCAACCCAGTAGTTCCTGCTGTTGGAAAAATGGTTGTGAGCGAAGAAGGAACGGGAACATGGTGTCAATGGTGTCCTAGAGGGTCTGTTTTTATGGATCAATTCAATTCAAAGTACAGTCAATTTTGGGCAGGAATTGCCGTTCATAATGGAGACCCAATGACAGTGACCGATTATGACGCTGCTTTTGGAGGTTTAATTACAGGATATCCAAGTGCTCTTGTTGATAGGGGAAATGATGTAGATCCATCAGGAATGTCGCCTGATTTTTTAACAAGGGTTCAAATTGCGCCAAAAGCATTAATTTCAAATGGTGCAACATGGGACGCAACAACAAGAACATTAAATGTTTCGGTAACAGCTGATTTTCAAGCAAGTGCAAATAATAACTATAAATTAGCTTGTGTTTTAACAGAAGACGCTGTAACAGGAACGGGTTCTGGTTATAACCAATCAAATGCTTATTCCGGTGGAAATAATGGTGTTATGGGGGGCTATGAAGCGCTTGGAAATCCAGTTCCTGCTGCTCAAATGATTTATGACCATGTAGCAAGAGCAATTGCGCCAAGTTTCAATGGATATGTAAATAGTTTTCCAGCGACAGTTAACCTAGGGGACCAACACACAATAAATTTTTCATTTGTTTTACCTACAACATGGGATGAAAATGAAATTCACATCATTGGTTTATTAATTGACCCTCAAGGAAGAATAGATAATGCAGGAAAAGCTACCATAACAGAGGCTGTTTCAAACGGATACGTCGATGGAAGTAATGCAGGATTATTTGAAGCAACTGAAAATCAACTTGATGAATTAGTAAATATTTATCCAAACCCGGCAAACGCTCAAACGAACATTGCACTAAACTTAAAATCTACCTCCGAAGTTGAGGTAAGGATCCTTGATCTTTCAGGTAAGTTAATGGCTCAGAGAAACTATGGATTATTAGAAGGGAATACAAACATTACACTAATCACAACAGCCTATTCTTCAGGAGTTTACATTGTAGAAACAACTATTAACGGAGCGACTATTCAAAAGAGGATAATTGTAGAGTAATCAATATTTATCAGCGTGTTTTAATGGGTAGCCTTTTGGTTGCCAATTTTTATTTAAAAAACATGTTAAAAACGACAACGAAAATCACAGTTTTACGTTAATAGATTAAGATTGTGATAAAGCAGACTTTCATATTAGTTTTGATCGTTTTAACGAGGCTTAATTTTGTGTTTTCACAACTAATTACGAATACGGGTACATCTCCTTTAGGTTTGGTTCAAAACGTTCTACTAGGTCCTGGTGTTACGGTATCAAATATTATGTATAATGGCAGCCCGTCATCCATAGGTTCATTTACCGCAACAGGAACTAATTTAGGTATTAATCAAGGCATTGTCATGACGACAGGAACCGTCCTAAATAATGGATCAGGACCACATGGGCCAAATAATCAAGCTGGAGCTGGAATTGATAATGGAGCCGGTGGTTCGGGGCTTTTGACCAATTTGATAAACGGCGTTCAAACTTATAATGCCGCTATATTGGAGTTTGATTTTATTCCATATTCTGATACCGTAAAATTTAAATATGTTTTTGGTTCTGACGAATATCCTGAATTCGCCCCTCCAAATAATTCAGGTTACAACGACGTTTTTGGATTTTTCATATCTGGGCCCGGAATTGCTGGAATTCAGAACATTGCAAGATTACCAAACAATGGAAGTATCGTATCCATTAACAATGTGAATGCAATTACGAACTCTTCTTTTTACAACTTTAATGGGGACGGAAACACGGCACCATACAACTCAAATCCGTTCTATATTCAATATGATGGTTTCACAGACGTCTTGACTGCGGTTTCTAAGGTTCAATGTGGACAAACGTACCATTTAATTCTAGCCGTTGCAGATGTGGGCGATGGACAATGGGATTCAGGAATATTTTTAGAAGCAAATAGTTTGTCATCAAAAACACCGGTATCAATTAATTATACAATCTCCGACACGCTTTTCAGTTCTCCTTCCATAATGGCGGAGGGATGTGTCTCTGCAACAGTGACACTTTCAAGAGAAAGCAATTTGAACACCTCATTAACGATTCCGATTCAAGTAAGCGGGACGGCAACCAATGTCGACGACTATTCAGGAATCCCATCAAGTGTGACTTTTCAACCAGGTCAATCACAGATAACATTTAACATTATAACCAATCCTGACTTACTAAATGAAAATCAAGAGAGTATAATCCTTTCCTTTTTATTGACCGATCCGTGCGGAAATTTAACACCACAAAATATTACACTAACCATTCAAGATGTTCAGCCTTTAAATGTAACCATCAATGACCCAGTTGTTCCTTGTCCCGGTGACAATATAACATTGTTAGCTTCAGTATCAGGTGGTTTGGCGCCTTATATTTACAGTTGGAGTAATGGTCAAACGGGTAGCTCAATCAGTTTATCTCCAACAATTTCCGGAACATACTCCGTAACAGTGACCGCTCAATGCTCAAGTTCAAGCGCGTCGGATACTGTATTTGTAACGGTGCCTGAATATCAACCGCTTGAAATTAGTGTTTCCAACGATATTTCTAACATTTGTCCTTATTTGGATGAGGTTTTCAACGTAATCGCTAACGGAGGATCAGGAACTTATGATTACGTTTGGACAAGTAATGGTTCATTTATTTCCAACTTAGATTCGATTACTGTGAGACCCGCAACAACCACAAATTACATTATTACAGTTTCTGATGAGTGTGGTTCGGTAGTTTCAGATACAATAACCTATACCATTTTAAGTCCACCACTTTTGACTTCAATCAATTCAATTCCTGAAATATGTCCTGGCGACAGTGCCTTTATTTCTGTTAATGCTGTAGGGGGATTTGGAAATTACCACTATTATTGGGAGGCTACTGGAGACACCGTTTCTGGAATTTGGGTAAAACCTTATTCAACGTCTTCTTATATCGTTCAAGTTTCAGATGATTGCCAAACATTTAGCGTCCCAACAATCGCTCAGGTAATTGTGGTTAAACCAGACGCGGATTTCGGAATATTTAGTCAAAACCTTATGGAGGGCCTACCAGTCACTTTTCAAAATTTAACCTTAAATGGCTATGTATATGATTGGTATTTCAGTGACGGAGGATATTCAACATTGGTAAACCCTTCTCACGTTTTTGATTCACCTGGAGAATATACAGTAACACTTGTTGCAACTGATGCAAAAGGTTGTGTTGATAGTATTACTAAACCAATCACAATTTACGAAGAGTTTTACATTTATATCCCAAACTCATTTTTTCCTGATGGAGATCGTTACAATGAATATTTTTCAGGAAGTTTTATAGGAGTGAAGTCGATAAAAATGGAAATTTTTAACCGTTGGGGTGAGCAATTGTTTTACACTGAAGATCAAAACTTTAAATGGGACGGCACTTACAACAACAAACGCGTCCCTGACGGCACCTATACTTGGAAATTAACTTACAGACCAAACCGAGGAACTGACGAGCTAATGACAGGTCATGTTAACTTATTGCGTTAATCGGATATAATTTCAAATAATTCGTTTAAATTAGGAGAAATGATCACTTCGATTCTTCTGTTTTTAACCTTATCAGTAGGATCTACAGGAAGGAATTCACTTCTTCCCGCTGCCATAACCTGAGCTGGTGACATTCGTGAATTAGATAATAAAATTTCAACTACAGATGTCGCTCTCAAAACAGATAGTTCCCAGTTGTTTTTTGGTGAAGCCGCGCTATTTAATTTGTCCGTATCTGTGTGCCCTTCCACGACAATTTCTAAGTCTTTCTCGTTTTCCAGTACTTTTCCGAGTTCAACCAATGCTTTTCTTCCTTCTGGCTCAACGAAAGTGCTTCCCGATTTAAAAAGAAGTTTAGCCTCTAAGCTGACATATATTTTTCCGTTTTTTTGAACCACTGTTAATCCTTGATTTTCAAATCCTCTCAAAGCGTTAGCCACTTTAGCTTTCAGTAGTTGAACAACAGCATCTTTTTTACGAATGGCATCTTCCAATTCATTTACACGTTTTTCGCGTTCAACCAAGAGTTTTTGCTTTTCTTTTAATTCTTGATCTAACTTTAGTAAAGCATCTTCTTTTTTCTGAAGTTCCCGATTTTTATTTTCTAAATCTGATTGAAGTGCGGCGGTTTCCTTCGCGCTTAAATTTTTTAACTTTTCAAAAGAAGCTTCCAAACTTTTATGTTGTGTTTTTAGCACATCATAATCCCTTTTTAAAAGTCGATAAGTACTTCCAATTTTAGAAGTGTCTTGTTTCAACTGAATTACATCTTTTGACGAAACATCGTATTTGGTTTCCAAATCCTTCGCTTTTGCTTCAAAATCATTACTGCTTTTCTTGTATTTAGCCAATTCATCCGCACAAATGCGTTCTCTCTCCTCCATATCCTTAAACCTTTTTGCGGAAACACATGCGGTAAGTGAGGCTCCAATTAATGCAAAAAATATTAATTTATTCATTTGTATAGATTTTAAGCAAAGTTGACCACTTAATCGATTTCTTCTTTTTATAACTTCAAATTTTTTAAACAATTAAAATTTCATAAAAGAAACAAAACGCCTTTTCGAACTATTATTTTAACTTTGAAATCAATCTCATCTTGTGTCAAATAAAGAAAAAACAAAACAAAAGCTAAATCAACTTTTACTTGATTTAAAATCCGAATCAGAGTCTAAAGTCACCTCCGCGATTCTGGAACTAGCATCGATTGGAGATTTATCTGTAATCCCACCATTATATAAGTTTCTTAAACAAAAGCAGGGAACCAATTTACAGAAACAAGTGGCAAAGTTACTTTCGGATATTCAAATTTCCGAAGCTGCAGAAGTGTTCATTCAACTAGTTAAAAACGAGGAAGATAGTTCGGCCCTGAAGTTGTTTTTACCAATTTTGTGGGAGTCCAAGTTGGATTTTTCTGATTATTTGGCGGACTTCGTTGAAATAAGTGCTTCAGGAGACTACTTAATTGCTCTGGATTGTTTAACAATCATGGAAAATATGCCTGGTCCATTTTCTGAAAGCCAACTTTTAGAGGCTCAATTACATTTGAAAGAGTTTGTGGAGAATAAAAGTGAAAACGATGAACGTAAAATGCAAATCATAAGTGAAATAGCACTATTCATTAAAGATCAAAACGAAGGCATTGATGCTGATTTGCTTTTTGATTAACTAAAACGAAAAAGCCACACTAACTAGTGTGGCTTGAAAATATAAAATATCGAGTAATTATATTTGTTGTGATTGCATTCTTTGCTTGTAAGCAGCACGAATCACTTCCTGACGACGAACAACCGACGGTTTTTCGAATTCTTTGCGACCTCTCAACTGCTTCATAACGTTTGTTTTTTCGTACTTTTTCTTGTACTTTTTCAACGCTCTTTCGATGTTTTCGCCTTCTTTTATCGGAATAATTAACATATGTAATTAAGTTTTAATTTCTAAATTGGGAGGCAAAGATATGACAAAATCATTAAAAACAATGCGTTATTTTAAAATTTCTCGTGAAATAACCAATTTTTGAATTTCTGAGGTTCCTTCACCGATCGTCATTAACTTGGCATCACGTAAAAACTTCTCTGCAGGATATTCTTTCGTATAACCATAGCCACCCATAATTTGAACAGCTTCGTTACCACATTTTACCGCAACCTCGGAAGCGAAGTATTTAGCAAATGCTCCAGCTTTTGTCAATGACAACTTATTGTTTTTCAGATACGCAGCTTGAAATGTTAAGAGTTCGGCCGCTTCAACCTCAGTTGCCATATCAGCTAATTTAAATCCAATTGCTTGGAAATGAGCTATTGGTTGTCCAAATTGCTCTCTTTCCTTGGCGTACTTAACAGATGCTTCGTAAGCACCTCGGGCTATTCCACAGCTCAAAGAAGCAATAGAGATTCTACCCCCATCCAATATCTGCATTGCTTGCTTGAAACCCATTCCAACTTGACCGATCACATTTTCTTCGGGAACACGCACATTATCAAATATTAATTCTGCCGTTTCGCTTGCTCGCACACCCAATTTTTCCTTAATTTTTACAGCAGAGAAACCAGGAGTACCTTTTTCAATAATAAACGCGGTAATTCCATTGCTGTCTAAAAGTTCTCCTGTTCGAATTAGAACAACTGCAACATCACCAGATAAACCATGTGTTATCCAGTTTTTAGCACCGTTGATAACCCACTCGTTTCCTTCTTTTACTGCTGTCGTTTTCATTCTCATGGCGTCTGATCCGGTATTAGGTTCAGTAAGCCCCCAAGCTCCAATCCACTCGCCTGAGGCAAGTTTTGGTAAATACTTTCGTTTTTGCACTTCGGTACCATGGTAATAAATGTGTCCAGTACAAAGTGAATTGTGAGCGGCAACACTTAGTCCTATTCCACCACAAACACGACCTAACTCCATCAATGCAGTAGCATATTCAAAATAAGAAAACCCGGAACCGCCATATTCTTCAGGAATAAATATTCCCAAAAGGCCTAATTCACCCATTTTTTTCATCGTTTCAACGGGAAAGATTTCATCATCATCCCATTTTTTCATATTTGGTCGAATTTCTTTTTCCGCAAAATCACGCACCATTTGCGCAATCATTTCTTGGTTTTCGTTCTTGTCGAAGTTCATTTGAAAAATTTAAAAGCGCGCTAAATTAACAATATTTGAAGAATGTTTGTTTAATTTTTCTTCTCCATTTAGGAATGAAAGTCCTACTAAAAAGTTGAATCCTGCAATTTCACCACCACATTTTTTAATTAGTTCTGCTGCTGCATTTGCCGAACCTCCAGTTGCCAGTAAATCATCATGAATCAAAACGCGTTGACCTGGCAGAACAGCATCTTCGTGAATTTCTACTACTGCGCTTCCATATTCTAAATCATAGGAATGCTTGAGTTTTTTGTATGGTAACTTGCCTTCTTTACGAATGAGAATGAATGGTACCCCTAATTCCATAGCTAAAGGATAACCGAATAAAAACCCTCTACTTTCTATCCCGGCAACAGCTTCAATACCTTGCTTTTCGTACAAATCCTTTAAATGATTCAATACTTCTTTTGATATTTTGGGATTCAACATAATTGTTGAAATATCTTTAAATAAAATTCCTGGCTTTGGGAAATCAGGAACATCGCGAATGATCGCCTTTAATTTGTCTTCAATTGTCATATTACAAAGTTAAATAAGGAAGTAGTTTTTCAAATGTTTCTTCATCAATTAATACGGATTCTTTAATGTCGTTTAGTGAATTGAATCCTCCGCGTTGATCCCTCATCTTAATGATTGAGTTCGCTTGATTCCAATTTAAGTATGGATGGTTGTTTAATTCGTTAATGTTTGTTGAATTTAGCGATATTTTATTGATTTCTCCTTTTTGAATGAATATGTAATCTTTCAGTTTTTCATACGTTTCCAAATTCATTTTCCACACTTCTAATAGCTGTTCTTTTGAATGGTATCCACCTAATTGTTCGCGATATCGAATGATTTGTTTTGAATAAAATGGCCCAATTCCATTGATTTTGGTAAAGTCATCAACAGTTGATTTATTTAAGTCAATTAAAACCGCTGTTGGTCGATCTTGATTAAGTTCTCGTTCAATTTTTGATAAAGTTTCTTTCTGAGGAAAGTACGTTGAGTCCTTGATTTTATTGAATAATTCTTCCGGTATCACGAAGATTTTTTTCAGATC
>JBMLTP010000172.1:0-10971 GCA_049239885.1 Crocinitomicaceae bacterium | reverse complement strand
TCTAATATCCCTCAGGTGCGAGGCGACCTGGCCAGATTTTTTTCAGATCTTCATTGGAATAAATTCCGCGATTTGTGAATTTCAAAACAACTGTGACTTGCTTTTCCGAAAGACCTAACTTCATCCAATCCTCAAAGGAATATTGATTGGGATCGAATTTTCGTTCAGGAGCCTTGTATTTATTCTTTTTTGAATAGTCTTTATTATATTCATACTTATTTTGAAAGAAGGAGCGAGATTTTTCTAAGGTTTCAACGTCTTCTGAAGAAACAATTATATTATCTTCCGTTTCGAACAGCATTAAAAATCTCGGTGTAAAAACTACAATAATCGAAAAGAAGAATAAGGTAAAAACGCCCCTTCTGTTTCTTTTTGAAATATAAAAAGGATCTTGTTCTTGCATGAATGCTAGTCTGATTTGCGATTTGCAAGATAGTAAATGGGAATTCCTAATAGTACTATTAATAGCCCCATTCCAGCGTTTTTAGTATCATAAATCAATAAATCCACACAAATAGCTAATGCTAATATTATGTAAAGTGCTGGAACATAGGGAAAACCAAAAGCTTTATAGGGCCTATCCGCGTCTGGTTCTTTTTTTCGTAAAATGAAGATTCCTCCAATGGTTAAAATGTAAAATAAGAGGGAAGCAAAAGTACTATAAACTAATAAATCCCCATATTTTCCTGACAAACAAAGGACGCTAGCCCAAACACATTGAATCCATAAAGCTACACTTGGAACGGAATTTTTATTTAGATGACCCGCTTTTTTAAAGAAAAGTCCATCCTTCGACATGGCATAAAACAAACGAGATCCCGCTAAAATAAGCCCGTTGTTACATCCAAAGGTTGATATCATAATCAATCCTGCCATAACAAAAATTCCAGCGTTTCCAATAATCATAGATGCGGCACTTGAACCTAAACGATCGTCGAAAGCAAACATGATTCCTTGCTCAACTGCATTTTTGCCATCAGGACTTCCTTGAATGGGTAATAAAGCTAAATAAGCGAGATTTGCCAAAATATAAATAATCGTTACGATTAACGTCCCCAAGAACAAACTACGTGGAATATTTTTTTGTGGATTTTTTATTTCTCCAGCAATGAATGTAACGTTATTCCATGCGTCAGATGAAAACAATGAATTAATTATTGTTGCGCCTAATGCTCCTAACAAAGCAAAACCAGTTAGAGTAATGGTTGTAATTGATTTATCATCATTTACGATGGTTTTCTTAGCGACCCACAAATCGTGAAAGTTTTCTGCAAATGTGTCCGAGTTTAAACCAATAACTAAACCAAGAACAATCAAAGAAAACAAGGCTACTAATTTTGCTCCTGTAAAAATCAGTTGAAGCAATTTTCCATTTTCTACTCCACCAGCATTCAGTTTGGTCAGTGTAATAATGCTCCCAATAGCGAGTAGCTGACCAAAAGTGATTTTAAAGGAAGAACTGATTTCCAAAAAAACATTATTCAGTCCAGGGAAGAAAACACCAGCGTATTTTGCAAAAGCGACAGCAACAGCCGCTATTACGCCCGTTTGAATTACAGTAAAAACGGTCCACCCATAAAGGAATGAGGCCAATTTACCATAAGCTCTTTGGATATAAACATATTGACCTCCAGCTCCAGGCATCATTCCCGCAAGTTCCCCGTAGCTTAAGGCAGCGAAAACTGTAATTAATCCTGTTAATAACCAAAGAACAATGAGCCAACCTGCAGAACCAATATCGCGCATCATGATGGTTGTCACGATAAAGATTCCAGAACCAATCATGGATCCTGCGACAAGACTAGTCGCATCCACTAATCCAAGCGTTCGTTTGAAGTTTTCGCTCATAATAAACCGAAAAGAAGCTTAATCTTGCTCGGTGTTGTCTTCAGACGCATTTAAAATAGCATCATGCCCGCGCAAAGACTCTGCTAACTCCAGGTCATTCAAGTGGCTATGATTGCGGGAATATAAAAAATACACGATAATACCAAGTGATGACCAGCAAAGGAATGCCACCCATGTTTCAGGTCGAACGAAGTACATTAATGAAATATTAAATGCAGCACCCAATGGCCCAACTAAAAACAGAAGAGGTGTTTTAAATGGTCGCTCTAATTGAGGCTGTTTCACTCGCAAAACCACTACTGCAATAGAAATCATGGCAAATGCCAACAATGTTCCCATGGAACACATTTCAGAAACGCTGTTGATTGGCGTCACAGCCGCAACTATAGAAATTATAGCTCCGACTAAAAAAGTACTTCTCGAAGGTGTTTTGAATTTTGGGTGAATGTATCCAAACATATTTTTAGGTAAAAGACCATCTTTCGCCATTCCGAGGAAAATACGTGTTTGGCCCAACATCATAACCAACATCACAGATATTAAGCCGGCTGTTGCTGCTATAACAATGATATAAACGGCCCAAGTTAATCCAACACCAGAGAATGCAGAAGCAACTGGTGCACGCATATCCAATTCGCTGTATTTAACCATTCCTGTTAAAACCAGAGAGACAAGGATATATAGAACTGTACAAATAATCAATGAAGCAATAATGGCAAACGGAACATCTTTCTTTGGGTTTTTAGCTTCTCCCGCCTGAGTGGAAACCGCATCAAATCCAATATAGGCAAAAAACACAATGGTGGCAGCAGTTAATACTCCGCTAACTCCAAAATGAGAAGTTCCTTTATAATCAACATATTCATTCGGGATGAAGGGTGTCCAATTTGCAGTATCAATGTAAAATGCACCAGCAATAATTACAAAAAGCACCACCAATACTTTTACAACAACAATGATATTGTTTGTTTTAGCAGCCTCTTTTATTCCTTTAACAAGTATTGAAGTCACCACCCAGGTAATTAAAAAAGCAGGTAAATTAACCGCGAAACCAGGTAAAGAAATGTCAGAGTAATGCTTTCTTAATTCTTCAGCATTTGAACCATTCGCAATGTCCACTAGAGTTGTTGGACTTTTCGCCTCCTTAATCAATGCGAAAGCTTCTTTAGAATTTTTTAGACTGTTTTTAATGGTTGCCATATCTGGTAATTGAGATTGAATATGCGCAATAACCTCTTTGCTATTTTGAAAATGAAGTTCTTTCAATGCCGATTTCTTTTCAGCCAAACCTTGGCTGAGTAGTTTAAAATCCATTTTTGGTTGAATGGATAATAAGTAATCTTGAATTTGTGTAACGCCCAAAGCATCAGCAACAGTAGCCTTTGCTGTAGTGTAATCCATCATCAACCAAATCGGGAGATGCACATGAATAAGATCCAGTAACTTGCCAAAATAACCGCTCCAGCTTACCGCAACGGTTGTGGCTCCCATCATGTATTCTAAGATTAAGTTCCAACCAATAATCCAAGCAAAAATTTCACCTACCGTTCCGTATGAATAGGCGTAAGCGGAACCTTCAACGGGTAAAACGGCAGAAAACTCTGCATAACAAAGAGACGCAAATAAACAACCAACTCCCGCAATAACGAAAGCAAGTGCAAGTGCAGGGCCAGCATGGTCATGTGCCGCTATACCAGTTAATGTAAAAATTCCACCACCAATAATTGCTCCAATTCCCAGGGAAGTTAATCCCCAACGACTTAAAATACGATTTAAATCATTTTTTTTCATATCCGCTTCGAATGCGGAAATTGGTTTTTTGCGCCAAGGACTTTTAGCCATTTTTAAATAATTTTTTGATTGAAGTGATAAAGATAACTTTTTCAGTATGAAAAACAACCTCTTTCTTAGATTAAATCAAGGGTTTCTTCAAGTGTTTTCGGATTGTAACCCAATACATTCCGTGATTTTGTCAAATCAAATCCTGTTTTCGGGGGTCTCTTTGCCGGTTGATTTAAGGTGCTACTATCCGTCCGAACCAAGGTTTCTGTTGACAATTCAAAATGCCTTGCAACACGTTCGACAATTTCGAAAATTGATATCGTTTCAGGTCCAGAAATGTGATAAATACCTGATTTATCTAGTTCACAAATTCGAATGCATGCCCAAGCCAAGTCATCTGCCCAGGTTGGTGCTCGAAATTGATCATCGATGATTCGCATTTCTTGACCCTTTGATAAAGCCTCCTTTGCCCAATAAACTATATTTGTTCGAGATAAATTATTACCTATACCATAAACGATTATAGTTCGAACGATAGAATAATTGGAGTATGAATCATTTAATAAAAAACGCTCTGCATCAACTTTCGATTGCGCATAGACACTTAGCGGATTAGGTTCATCCTCTTCCTTGTAATTTCCTTTTTCTCCATCAAAAATAAAATCGGTAGAGAGTAGTTGGAAATGAGCTTGAATTTTTTTTGCTTCATTGAATAGCTTTTGAGTCGCAAGTACATTCGTTTCATAGCAATCATTAGGATTCAACTCACATGCGTCAACATTTGTCATGGCCGCTGTATGAATAATGTGAGTAGGAAGAAAGGAGTTAAAAACCCCAGCTATTTCCTTTTCTGAGCAAATATCCATCGAAACATAGCAAGAATCTTCACAATCCGGATTTCTGTTTTCTCCTTTGGATGTTGCCAAGAACTCAATTTTTCTTTTTTTTAGTTGCCGAACTATTTTTTGACCCAATAGTCCGTTACTTCCAGTTATTAAAATCCTCATTTTGAGTTAAATTAATTCAAATATAGCGTTAACGTTTTTAATTTGTTGAGCATTTCCAAGAACGAAAAGTGATGAATGTTCTTCAATTCGCATCGATTCATCGGGGTTGATGATATAAGAACCATCTTTTGTTTTAAACCCAACTATGGTTGCGCCTGTCTGTTTTTTAATTTCTAATTCACCGATGGTTTTTCCTCTGTATTTTTCAGGTAATTGTTCGAATGAAATTCCTTCAATATTAGCTCCGTGTTGTCCTTCAAGTCTGATTTGATCGAGAAACTCTATCACTTCTGGTGCTGAAACAATTGAGGCCATATGCGTCCCACCAATTGAATCAGGCATAATTACATGATGTGCTCCTGCCATTTTTATTTTGGCTACCGATGAGCGTTGAGAAGCACGAGAAATTATTTGAAGCTTTGGATTAATTGATTTAGCCGTAAGAACGATAAACAAGTTGTCAGCATCGTTTGGAAGACAAGCGACGAGCGTATGAGCTTTTTCAATATTAGCTTGATTTAAAACTTCATCGCGTGTTGCGTCTCCAGAAATATGTGGAAATTGTTCTAATAGGTCTTCTTTTCCTTGTGTTTTTTCTTCAATCATAAGCACTTGAAATTCGGCAAATTTTAAATCATTTGCTACTTGAATCCCTACACGCCCCATTCCACAAACGACAACATGATTCTCCATAAGATTTATTTGATCGATTAATTTATACTTTTTTATTTCCCGACCAAGTTCACCTGAAGCAATTAAGGATGTGATCGTGGAAATAAGATAAGCAAATGTACCAAAAGTCCCTAAAATTAATAGAGCTGTAAACATTCTTCCCGAATTGCTGAGAGGGTGTGTTTCACCAAAACCGACAGTGGTGATTGTAATGACAGTCATGTAAAAGGAATCAAAAAAGCTCCAATTTTCAATCAGCATAAAACCACTAATTCCTACTATGAAAATAGCAAGAAGAACAAAGGCTACAATGTAAAAGCGTTTAAAGATTTTCCAATGTGTCATAGTTCCCAGATCGAACGATTTCGTTTCGCTTTCAGTTGAAAATAATGCTTGTGCTCTAATATCCAAGCCATAATGAGATATAGAAGTACGGGTGATCCAAGGGCTATGAACGAGAAATAGATGAATCCTAATCTGACTTTTGTCGAATTAATGCCTAATTTGCGAGCCCACCATTCGCACACACCGTATGATTGCATTTCGAAAAAGAAGATCACCTTTTGAAAAAACCGCTTCATATTCCTATTATTTTTTTACCTACCTCACAGTGCAAACACGCTTTTCTTGTGCAAAATTGCTTATAAATTTCTAAAAGTGCTTGCGAATCAAAGGCGTTTTTTGTCTGAACACCGATATCCTCCCATTTTCGAGTTAAATGATTCGATTCTTTTGGAATTAAGAGTAACAGACGAAATGCTTTTTCCAACAATTGTTGGTTATCTAGTTTATTCCCTTTCCAAAAAACAAATCGAACGACACAATTGATCATAAAATTATTCAAAAGAAACCGGCTATTGATTTTCGCTTTTTTGAATTGTTGTTCAAAGTAAATGGAAATCATAGATGTAGGTAGTTCCCAAAAAGGAAATTCAAAATCGAACGTTTTAACAAATGCGATAAACTGATTTAGTCGTGTTTCTGGATTAGAATTCAATCCTTTTCGTTTCCATAAAAATTGGGATAGGATTTCGTGTTTCTTTTTTTCGTCGAAATTTTTGAGTTCATCTAATGAATAGGAATTAATGAGTTGTTCGAACGGTTGTGCATTAACAGATGTTCCAAATGCATTCGCAGCGAATTTTAAAAAGATTATATGATCGGATTCGATTTTATAAAAGAGTTTTTCGGAGGTTTTGACCTTAAGTCTACTTTCTATCGCCCGAATTTTCATGTTGTCGAGCTCCTTGTGATTTTCATTAATCAATGATTGACATGGGAAGCTTTTGTTCTTAAGATATAGTGTTGAGTATTTTAAATAGTGATTTAAATCAATGTGCGATCTCAGTTCAATAACGGGGAGTGTTCTTCCTTGCACGGTAACTTCCATATCATGAGTATAAACAACATGAAGAACAACATTGTTGTAGGCCTTATCCAAATGATGTTTGTGTCGATACCAGTCGGAAGATTTTACGTGAAGTTCAATTGATCCAACCCAAACCAAATCATCGATTCGAATTTTGGCTAATGAGAAGTCTGGTCCACTTTCTAAGGAGTTGTATTCACCAACATCAAGAATATCGATTAACTCATTTTTTGTTGTTTTTATTTGATGAAAGGGGAGCCGTTTTTTATTCCAAATAAAATGTAAGTAATATTCGTTCACTATAATCCGATTTATAATGAATTTACAAAAAAAAAGCGTTCATTCGAACGCTTTAAAAGATTATCTCGGAAGAGGATTCGTAAATACCTTGTATTTAGGGTTTGAGGGTGGAGCAGTTGCTGAATCAAATTCAACTGGGATTTCTGTTCCGGGTTGCATGACAATTTTCACAGTTGTTCTACGATTGATTTGGTGTAATCTTTCGAATTTTGCTTTGTCTGTTTCTTTAAATTGATTAATATAAGCTTCTGTAAGTTCTTGCGAAACACCTTTTTCATCCACCCATTTTGCAGGCTCATCTTCTCCTCTTCCAATTGGTATAATTCTTCTTGGGTCAATTCCTTTTTGGTCAACCAAATAAACGTAAACAGCTTTAGCACGATTTTCAGATAAAGCTTGATTGTGAATTTTTGTATCACGAGCATCTGTGTGAGAATACAACTCGATAACTAATGTCGGATTTTCCTTCAATAAATTCTCCAAGAATTTCAATGAGTCAGTTGACATACATGTCGCGTCATTAATAAATGACCATTGATCCAAAGGATAGCGAACCTCTGGTGTTCTAATTTCACCAATTGGAATTAATGGAATTTCAACAATAAAACTTTGACTTTGATCTAATCCTTTTGTTGTGATTTTAGCTCCCTTTTTATTTTCATAGTACCCTTGTTTAGCAGCCACAATTTGATAGTCATTATCAACAGTTATATAACGAACACCTTTTCCTTTATCCGCCCATTTTTCTGTTTGACCTTTTTCATTGGTTTTACCACCCCACTTCATGTCCTTACATGTGGAGCAAGTTACATCCACTTGAGCATCTTTGATTCGCACATTTTTCTTTCCAACTTCATATACAACTACTCTAAGGTCAAATAAATCTGGAGGAGTAGAGAAGCTCCAAATATCTGGGGCATATTCTACTGTGCTACCGGCTTTTCTTTCGGAAGTAAAGAAACCAGACTTACCATCAAAATCACACATCGCGTAGTCGTTTCCAGGAGAATTGAATGGATAACCTTTGTTCACTACATTTTTCCATTTGTTTTCAGCAGGAGCAGTTCGCTCTGCCTCAAAAATATCCATCCCACCGATTCCTGGCCACCCGTTACTTGCGAAGTAGAGTTGACCTTTTGGACCTATTGAAGGGAAAAGTTCATTCCCTGAAGTATTGAATTCAGCACCCATGTTCTTTGGAACAGTTTCCCAAGATTTGTTTTTCTTGTCGTATCCAATATACCACAAATCCATTCCACCAAGACTTTTTGTGCCCCCACTTTCTTTCATGTCAGATGCAAAAATCAGCATCATTCCATCTTCAGTAATACACGGATGTCCAACAGAAATTGTACTGTCGGTTTTTAAAGTCATTTTTTCAACGTTTTCAAAACTTTCCCCATTTACATCAGCTTTCCATATATCGCAACCTAAATTTGCTTTAGCTGCGTTAGGACATCGCGTAAAAAACATTATTTTTTTCTTTGAATCAAAACATACAGTTCCTTCGTTTTCATTCGTGTTGATGATACCATCATTATCGATTGATTTAACCCCCGTTGGATTTCCCGTTTCATCAAAAGTAGCCACAAAAATATCCATGTACTTTTCACCTGTAATCGGATCTCTTCCTGTGCCAAAGCTCTCCTCTCGACTTGAACCGAAATAAATCACCTTACCTTTTTTGTCAAAAAAGGCTGGAGCCATATCGAAATTCTTTGTGTTTATTTTTGTTTCACACTTTACTACGATTTTCGGTTCATTGGAGTCGAAATCTTTGTATTTTTCACAAGCAGCCAAAGCGTTTTCAACTTCTTGCGTTTTTTGATTTGGTGCAATTTTCTTGAATTCCTTATAGCTTTTTGCGGCACCGTCAAAGTCTTTCAACATGCGCTGCATTTCACCCTTCAAGTAATAAATTTCTGGTTTTTCGTTAAAATATTTTAATTCAACACATACACCATACCACTCATTCGCCTTGTCATATTTTTCTAGATTTCTATAACTTTCAGCTACCTTAAAAGCCATGCTGCCCTTATCTTTAATAGAACCCTTTGTCCCTAACTTTTTAAAGGCATCTTGACATTTTGTTATTGCATCAAAATAGTTTTTGGCATCAAAAGCCTTGTTTGCTTCGCGTAAG
This sequence comes from Crocinitomicaceae bacterium, assembly GCA_049239885.1. Taxonomy (GTDB): domain Bacteria; phylum Bacteroidota; class Bacteroidia; order Flavobacteriales_D; family Crocinitomicaceae; genus UBA952. The sequence continues at coordinate 1,850 of JBMLTP010000172.1, read as the reverse complement.
TATTTTGGATCTTGTTTACCTTGCTGAGATAAACTTATTCCTGTGAAAAACAGCGTAAAACTTAAAATTAAAATATGCTTCATATGATGTTTTTTAATCTAATCACATTTAAACTAAGGGAAACAAAAATAAACAAATTTTGTTAATACTCCGAATATTTTCTCCATTGCGTTAAAAGGTTAGCGAATTGCAAAGGAAGTTCGCTTTCGAATCTCATGAAGACTTTGTTCGTTGGGTGTTTAAAACCAATTGTTTTTGCATGTAATGCTTGTCCTGGTAATAAGTCGAAGCAGTTTTGTATAAATTTAGTATAATTAGAACTAGAAGTTCCCTTTAAAAGTTTGTTGCCGCCATATTCCAAATCATTGAATAAGGGGTGCCCTATAGACTGAAAATGAACTCGAATTTGGTGAGTTCTTCCTGTTTCCAACTTGCATTCAATAAGAGTAACTCGCCCAAATCTTTCCAAAACCCGATAGTGCGTCACAGCATGCTTACCATGATCTCCATTTGGAAATACAGCCATCACCTTTCGATTTTTTATTGATCTTGCAACGTTTCCTGTGATTGTCCCTCCCTCTTCTAAATCGCCCCAAACAAGGGCATAATAAATCCGTTCTGTTGTTCGTTCAAAAAATTGTGAGGCAAGGTCTGTTAACGCTAGTTCAGTTTTAGCTATAACTAATAAACCAGTTGTGTGCTTATCGATTCTATGGACTAACCCGGGGCGACCATAATAATCTTTTGGAGGGTTAGGGAGATTATCAATGTGATAAACCAAGGCGTTGACTAGAGTTCCCGTATAGTTCCCGTAACCTGGGTGAACTACCATATTCGCGGGTTTGTTTACGACTAAGCATTGATCATCTTCATAGACAATATCGATTGGAATATTCTGCGGAATCAATTTTAATTCGCGAATAGGATAAGGAAGAACGATAGCAACCTCATCTCCAGGTTTGACGCGGTAATTTTGTTTTACTTTTTTTCCATTGACGTGGATATTTCCGTTTTTAGCCGCAATTTGAACTTTATTTCTAGAAGTATTGGCTAATCGATCGATTAAAAACTTATCGATTCGAACCATTTCTTGACCTGGATCCGCCTTAAATCGGTGGTGTTCAAATAATTCTTCTTCCTGCTCGGAATCGAATTCCAAATCTTCAATCATTGTTTGATTACCTTATAGGTTTTTTCTGAACTAGTTGGAATACGAACAAAATAGATTCCATTTCTGAATTCAGATATATCGATTTGTGTTGAAGTTGATTTCAGGAGTATACGACCAAATGAATCGTATAATTCAACTTCAATCCCTTCTGATTTTATGCCCCTCTCAATGTTCAAGTAATGTGAGGTGGGATTTGGGTATAAAATTACTTTTTCTTCAGTTTTCAATGAATTTGATGACAATATTGGATCCAAAGCTGTGGAAAAAATGGGGCGCATCATTGCCGACCCTGAAAATGGGCTTGTTAGCCAAGTAAAGCCTCCATCTACGCTGAATCGAATGGTTTCAGAACGATCGATGTTTCTATCCAAACCTAAATTCAGCCTTTCGGGATCCAATTGCCTCCAACCAATGTGAAATTTTTCCCCTACTGGCACTTTCATGGTGTCCGAAAAATAATAAGTGTGGAATTGATTCGTCTCGTCTCCGTATATAGGGTTATTTGGAAAAAATGCATCATCCTCATACAAAACATTTCCTGGCACACCGTTATTATCGTCCCAAACGGTTACTAAAAAAAGTTTATTCGAAACATCCGTTACAGATGGAACAAAATGCATATTGATTCCAATTAATGAATCAGGTTGGTAAGCATTAAATTCAATAGCAAGCCTAGCCT
>JBMLTP010000171.1:0-2515 GCA_049239885.1 Crocinitomicaceae bacterium | reverse complement strand
GGAAATAGTTGTCTCTTTTTGAAGTTCATTTGTTTCATAGATATTTGCTAAATGCTTACTAATAGCTGGAATCTCAACTCCAAACAACCTGGCCAATGACTTTTGAGACAGCCAAAATGTTTCATTTTCAAAGCGAACTTCAACTTTAACTTTCCCTTCTGAATTCTCGTATAAAATAATCTCACTCATAAATTAAAGATACAAAAAAAAGAAGCTATTTACAACTTAAAATAAGATATAAGCGAGAAAATTTCTCTCCCCTCGTTTTGAATAAATTCAGAACCAATCAACTTTCCTAATTTCTCAATAATAAATTCTAATTGTATTGATATTTTTTCGTATCTTCAAGTAATGAACAACACAAACTTATCCAGCGATTTCGATCCAGCAAGCCATACTGAGAACATTATCAATCAAACAAATAAAAGCGTTTTTTTAACCGGTAAAGCAGGAACTGGAAAAACAACTTTACTTCGAAAAATCGTTGGCTCAACACACAAAAACACAGCTATTGTAGCTCCAACAGGAATTGCAGCCTTAAACGCAGGTGGAGTTACCATTCATTCCTTTTTTCAACTGCCGTTTGGATGCTTTATTCCCGAATTTGAGAGTCCGCAATCTGAAAATTACATCAAACACGAGAATAAAACGACTTTAAAGCGCCATTTTAAAATCAACAGTCAACGCATATCCTTAATTCGAAGTTTGGAACTATTGATTATCGACGAAGTCAGTATGCTTCGCGCAGATTTATTGGATGCTATCGATTGGTCACTTAAAACAATTCGCAAGAATAATGAATCGTTTGGTGGAATTCAAGTTCTTTTTATTGGGGATTTAATGCAACTTCCTCCAGTTGTCAAGCGCGAAGAATGGCAATTTATGAGTAGCTATTACAGAGGAATCCATTTTTTCAATGCGCGTGTATTTGATTTCGAAAAACCATTATACATCGAACTTGAGAAAATTCACCGTCAGGATGATCATGTTTTTATCGAACTACTTAATAACCTTCGAAACAACCGAATAACAAATGAGGATTTAACTTTATTGAACAAACACGTTAATCCAAATCTTTCTCAAAAGGAAAAGGAAGGTATTATTTCCCTTACAACACACAATTCAAAAGCGGATGAAATGAATGCCAAAGAATTGAATTTATTGAAAGGTAAATCATATAACTACGACGCAGAAATCACTGGGGAATTTAATGAAAACCAATATCCATTAGAAAAAACACTGGAATTGAAAGTTGGCGCTCAAATTATGTTCATTAAAAACGATATTGCCTTTGAAAAGAATTTTTATAACGGAAAAATAGGATTTATTGATTCTTTGACAGACGATGAAATTACTGTCTCATTTCCAAATGAAAAAAAGAAGGTCAACGTGGAACGCTTCGAATGGGCCAACATTCGCTACGAAATTGATTTAAACACACAAGAAATCAAAGAAAAAGTAATTGGAACATTTGTGCATTTTCCAATAAAACTTGCTTGGGCTATTACAGTTCACAAAAGCCAAGGATTAACCTTTGAAAAAGCCATTTTGGATGTTTCTGAATCTTTTGCTCCTGGACAAGCTTATGTTGCATTTTCCAGACTTAAATCACTCAATGGATTGACTCTCCTAAAACCATTACGTTTTCTTGGCATGTCGAATGATGAACAAATTTTATCATTTTCCAACACGAAATCCGAGCAACCAGAATTGAAGATCGAATTGGAAAGAAATAGCCTGCTTTACTTTCATAAAAAAATAAAAGAATCCTTTGAATGGTATGATTTGTTGAGCGAATGGTCTAATCACAATGTTAGTTATAAAACCGCAGGCATTAAAACTGAAAAATTCAAACATAAAACTTGGGGACAAACGATTTTAATGGAAATTGATTCGACTATTGAACCAACCACCAAGTTCAAAAATCAAATTGATCGATTATTTTCAATGGAAAATGTTGATTTACAATTTATTTATGAGCGAATTGATGCGGCTTACAACTACTTCTTCCCTATTCTGAATAAAATTTTGGACAAACTTTATGAGAAGATCATTTCCTTGAAATTGGTTAAGAAAACGAAACAATACACAGATGAATTGGAGTTATTTTCCGAATTATTACTTCAAAAAATCATTAATCTAAAAAAAATAAAATTGTATTCAGAAGCATTATCTTCTGGGAGAAGCATAACAAATGAACTTTACAAAACTCCGGAAATTGAAAATTACCACATTTCAAAGATTGCAACAATTCAAAATTTGGTTAGAAATAAATCTGCAAATCTGCTTGATCAACTTGATGGGTTTAATCGAACTCCTGACATCAAAATTTCAAAAAAACCAAAAGAAAAAGAAGTTAAAAAGTCAACATATGAAATCACGCTTGATCTTCTGCACAAAGGGAAAATTTGCGAAGAGATTGCTCGAGAAAGACAACTTTCCACGACAACGATTACAAGTCATTTCATTCAATTAATCAAAGCAGAAAAAATAGTGCTTGCTGATGTGATGGAAC
>JBMLTP010000170.1:0-2698 GCA_049239885.1 Crocinitomicaceae bacterium | reverse complement strand
AAGTTCGGCAGGTATCGGGAATTTTGATGGGTATATTTCCAAGTTGAATGCTTCTGGTGATTTTGTATGGGCAAAACAATTAGGAGGAGCAGTTGGTAGTAGCTTATTCATAAGTTCAATAGTTCTGGGTGCCGATAATAATGTATATAGCATAGGTAATTTTTCACAAACGGTAGATTTTGATCCTGGGACAGGCACAAATAACCTAACTTCCTCTGGACCATATGATGTTTTCATCTCAAAACTAGATAATAACGGGAACTTTATCTCAACACTGCAATTTGCTGGGTCTGGCTTTGCAGAGGGAAGATCCTTAGCTCTTGATAATGAAGGAAATATATTTGCTACCGGTAACTTTAAGGCAACAACCGATTTTGATCCTAATACAGGGGTTTTCAACCTATCATCTGTTGGAGCTGACGATATTTTTATAATCAAACTGCAAAATGAGTTTGACAATACCACTTACATTAACGAAGATTCATGGACTAGTAAAATCAACCTTTATCCAAATCCGACAACTAGCGCATTAACTATTGAATCTGACAAAATATTCAAAAATGCAAACATAATAGTAAGAAACGCCGTTGGACAAGAGATTTTTAGGGAAACCTATTCATCAACCAATAATATTACATTTAATTTAAATGGTGAGCCTGGAATGTATTTCGTAGAAATAAATGAAACAGGTAATATAGCAATTTTAAAGGTGATAAAAGAGTAATGTAAGCCAAGAAAGTTCCCATCCATATTGGTTTATTCCCAGTTAAAGATTTAAATTAGAAAATGAACAAAAATTAATATAACAACCAAAGAACATGACAAAAAGATTAACACAGCTTTTGCTATTTACGCTTACAGTTTTCAGTAGCCAGGCACAATTGCTTTATAAAATTGAAGGCAATAACCTTCAAAAACCAAGCTACATCTATGGTACGATTCATGTTATGCCAAAAAAAGATTTTGTTATTTCTGATTCGATTAAATCCGCATTTAAAACTTGTAACGAATTGGCAATGGAAGTTGATTTGAATATGGATTTAAAAACACAACTGGAAATAGTTAAACTTACCATGCTTCCGGACGGGAAAACAATTGCAGATATTACATCCAAAGAGAATTCTGAACGAATTAGAAATTTCTGTCTGGATAGCTTAAATTGGAAAGAATCCAAATACATTAAAACAAGTCGTTTTCAACCTTTCTTTCTTTCATCGCTAATCACGCAGGAACTAATTGGGAAATCAAAAAGTTATGAAATCGAATTTAAGAAACTTGCAAAAAAGAATAAGATGTCTACGTCTGGACTTGAAACTATTCAATTTCAAATGAATTTATTAAGTGAGGTTTCAAACGACGAGCAGATTAAAATGCTTCTACTTGGTTTAACAAAAGACAACTCAGAATTCAATAAATTACTTGATACTTATTTAAAAAAAGACATCAATCAGTTGGATACATTGATGAATAATGCAGATCTTTCTCCAGAGTTCTATTCGAATTTCATTGTTAAACGAAATCAAAACTGGATACCGATAATTTCTGAACTCATTCAAAAAAAATCCACATTCATTGCTGTTGGAGCTGCTCACCTACCAGGAAGAGAAGGCGTCTTGAATCTATTGCAAGAAGCTGGTTATAAAATAACTCCTATTGAGTAAAAAAAGTTTGCGTGTGTTATTTTGTCAATTTTACTCCAGTAACTTTTTAACCTTTTGACCGTCTAGTGATTTTAATCTTTTATGTATGAAAAATTTATATTTCGCCATTCTTCTGCTTTTGAGTCCATTTTGCGTTTTCAGCCAGCATCTCTATGAGATAGACTTGAACAAGATTGAAAAAGATGTTTTGCCTGTTAAGATGACTTTAAGCAAGGCACCTCAAAAAGATCAGGTAACGTATTCTTTTCCTGCTACAGTGCCAGGAACCTATGACACACAAGACTTTGGTCGTTTTGTACTTTCCATGAACGCGAAAACAGCCGACGGAAAGAAATTAAAAGTCAAAAAACAAGGCAATAATTCATTCATTATTTCCGATGCGAAAAAATTGAAGTACCTCGAATACACGCTTGAGGATATCATGGATAGACAGGTGAAGAAACATCCCATTTTCGATCCGGTGGCGACCAACTTTGAGGAAGGCAAGAACTTTTTATTCAACAACGGAGGGATTTTTGGATTTTTTGCTGGAGAAGAAGCTGATCCGATTGAAATAAAAATCACAAAACCAACACAACTTTACGGTTCCACCTCATTACCTCAAACGTTAAGTAATAGCGGTCAACAACATTTCAAAGCAAACTCCTACCATCAATTGATTGATTGTCCCATTATGTTTTCTGTTCCCGATACAGCGCAATTCTATGTGGGAAAAACAAAGGTGACGATTTCTGTTTTCGATGACAATGGAGTTCCGAGAGCAAAGCACTTTTATGAAGTCTTGAAACGAGACATGGAAGCTATCGATGCTTTTTTACCGGATCTTCCAGTGGACAATTACACGTTCATTGTATTTATCGATGACTTAAAAGAAATCGGGCAAGCGATGACCGGTAAAATGGGTCTTATCAAAAAAATAAAATTAGCCTTGAAATTTCGCAATTTAGGTCTCGGAGCCTTGGAGCATGGTAATTCATCAACGTATTATTTGGCTGATTTCGGCGGAGCACTTTCCGATGTTAAAGAACTTTCTTTGG
>JBMLTP010000169.1:0-5156 GCA_049239885.1 Crocinitomicaceae bacterium | reverse complement strand
GGAACACGGCATTGGCATGGGTTTGTGGAGATGTTTGTGTTTGGAAACCATCTGAAAAAACACCAATTACTGCAATTGCTTGTCAACAGATTACGAAACAAGTTTTTGACGCTAACGGAGTTCCAGAAGGAGTTTCCGGACTTGTAATCGGCGGGGCTGAAATCGGAAAATTAATGGCAAATGACAAACGTGTTCCCTTAGTATCCGCTACAGGCTCAACTCGAATGGGTAAATCAGTTGGTGCAGCCGTTGGTGAGCGTTTAGGTCGTTCGCTTCTTGAATTAGGAGGAAACAACGCGATCATTATCACACCAACTGCTGATTTGAAAATGGTTGTTCCTGGAGCTGTATTTGGCGCAGTTGGAACAGCTGGTCAACGTTGCACCTCCACGAGAAGATTAATCATTCATGAAAGCGTTTATGACAAAGTGAGAGATGCTCTAACTAATGCCTATAAACAACTTCGTATCGGAAATCCATTGGATCAGAATAATCACGTGGGCCCATTAATCGATAACGATGCTGTGCAAAATTATCTGAATGCCATTGAAGCTGCCAAAAAAGAAGGAGGAAAAGTTATCGTTGAAGGCGGCGTTCTTTCTGGAGCTGGTTACGAATCAGGATGTTATGTGAAGCCATGCATCATAGAGGCTGAAAATCACTTTGCTATTGTTCAGCACGAGACGTTTGCTCCAATTTTATATTTGATTAAATATAGCGGAAATGTTCAGAATGCTATCGCAATTCAGAATGGTGTGCCACAAGGACTTTCATCAGCAATTATGACGAATGACTTGAAAGAATCGGAAGCTTTCTTATCACAAGCAGGATCTGATTGTGGAATTGCAAATGTAAATATTGGAACTTCGGGCGCTGAAATCGGCGGTGCGTTTGGTGGAGAGAAAGAAACAGGAGGAGGCCGCGAATCAGGTTCCGATTCTTGGAAAATTTACATGCGCAGACAAACAAATACGATCAACTACACCGATAGTTTGCCACTTGCACAAGGAATAAAATTCGATTTATAGGTTTGGTTCTTTTTTTCTAGATTCACAAAATATTTCTTTCATGAAAAAGATCTTATTTAGAGTATCATTTTTCATTTTTGTATTGTTAGTTTCAAATGCCTATTCTCAAACGAAATGGAAGAAATTCAATTCTAAGTCTGATGGATACTCACTTCTTTTACCTTCCTCTTTTGAATTAGGACCTAGATTAAGTGGTGGAATTATTCAGTGGTTTATGGATTCCACATCAAATGTTCAATTGTGGGTTGAAGTAGATAACTTTTCTGGAAAATTGGACACGATATTCCTAGAACACAAGAAAAATTTCTCCTTTGTTTCGAAAGAAATATTGCGTGAAAAATGGTTTGTAATAGAAGGTGACGAGGGTTTGGGCGCTTTGGATCAAACTCAACTCAACAATGCAAAGTTTTATGAAAAATGTATACTTGTCGACAAACACATTTGTATTTTAAGAATCTTGTACACCGACTACGATAAAAGTTTTTTGGACGTACCTAAAATTTCGGAATCATTTAAAAGTATAAGAAAGTAACGATGTAAAGATATTTGTCTTAATTCGAATTTGAATGTTAGGTTGAACAATTTAAATGCGCGTTACATTCAATCAATTTGCTCTTTTCTCCTTAAATTTACTCCATGAATAACGAACGACCATTATCGGATTGGCTTCCCATGTCTTTGAAAGATGCAGAGAAAAGAGGATGGGAAGAATTTGATGTTATTCTAATTTCAGGTGATGCTTATGTGGATCATCCCGCCTTTGGAACGGCTGTTGTAGGAAGAATTATCGAAGATGAAGGTCTACGAATAGGAATTGTGGCACAACCGAACTGGAAAGATGATTTTCGCGACTTCAAAAAACTAGGGAAACCCCGATTGTTCTTTGGAGTAACAGCGGGTTGTATGGACTCGATGGTTAATCATTACACGGCCAATAAGCGACTTCGATCTACAGACGCATACACACCTGGAGGTCAAGCTGGATTCCGACCAGATTACGCGACTATTGTTTATTCCAACATCTTAAAAGAGCTTTACCCGGATGTTCCGATTTTATTGGGAGGAATTGAAGCCTCACTTAGACGCGTTACGCACTACGATTATTGGAAAGATGAATTGATGCCTTCCATTTTGGTTGATGCAAAAGCCGATTTATTGGTTTATGGTATGGGGGAACAACCCTTGCGTGAATTACTGCGACTAATGAAAAAAGGCGTTCCCTTTAATCAAGCGAAAACCTTAAAACAAGTAGCATTTCTTCAAGAAAATTCCTCAGAATTACCAAAAAATAAAAATTGGGAAACGGTTGAATTGGCGAGTCATGAAGAATGTTTAAATGACAAAATAAAATACGCGGCTAACTTTAAAATTGTTGAAGTTGAATCCAACAAATGGGAAGCAAACCGAATTACTCAGGGTGTCGGAAATAAAACATTGGTGATTAATCCACCCTACAAAACAATGGAGGAAGGGGAAATTGATAAATCCTTCGACTTACCGTATACCAGACTACCTCATCCAAAATACAAAAAACGTGGTGCCATTCCGGCTTACGATATGATCAAGTTTTCCATCAATATGCATCGTGGGTGCTTTGGTGGCTGTAGTTTTTGTACGATCTCCGCACATCAAGGAAAATTCATCGCTTCAAGAAGTGAAAAATCCATTTTAGCAGAAGTTGAAGAAGTAATTAAACACCCTGAATTCCGGGGATATATTTCAGATTTGGGTGGACCTTCTGCGAATATGTATAAAATGAAGGGTAAAGACGAAGCTATCTGTGCGAGATGTACATCTCCAAGCTGTATTCACCCTGTGATTTGCAATAATTTGGATACCTCTCACAAACCTTTAACCGAACTTTATAAAAAAGTTGACGCTAATCCAAAAGTTAAAAAAGCTTTTGTTGGATCGGGCATTCGTTATGATTTACTTGTTGACGATTTCAACAAGAACAACGAGGACGGTAACCACGATGAATACATCGAACAAGTTGTTACAAGACACGTTAGTGGACGTCTCAAGGTCGCGCCAGAACATACTTCTGATGCTACGTTGCGTGTAATGCGTAAACCGTCTTTCAAGTATTTTCACAAATTCAAGGAAAAGTACGACGAAATTTCTGAGAAGCATAACCTGAAACAACAACTGATCCCCTATTTCATTTCCTCACACCCTGGCTGCGAAGAGGAAGACATGGCAAATCTAGCGGCTGAAACAAAAGACATGGGTTTCCAGTTGGAACAAGTACAAGACTTCACACCGACACCAATGACCGTAGCAGAGGTAATATATTATTCTGGAGTTCATCCATATACCTTGAAACCGGTAAAAACGGTTAAGACGAGAGAAGAAAAGTTGAATCAAAATCGTTTTTTCTTTTGGTATAAACGTGAGAATCAAGGTTGGATCAAGCAGCGATTGGAAAAAGCAAAACGACCAGATTTGATCGAAAAACTGTTAGGAGAGGACCAGAACCAAAAATCAAAAAATATCCCCACTTGGTTGGAGAAAAGAAGAGGGAACAAGAAATAATTTCACTTTAATATCCATTTTTTCAATTTAAGTTCTTCATGTAACCTACTTGTAAAGTTGTGTTAATATTTTAAATTTGATGAATCATAAAGTCATCGCTCAATGAAATATAAAGTTTTATTACTTTTTCAACTGGTTTGTTTTTTTGTTTTCAATCAAGAGAATTCAAATTTGATTGATAGCAGAGATGGAAAGAAATATCAAACCGTTAACATTGGCTCACAAAAATGGATGGCTGAAAATTTGAATGTTTCAACTTTTAGAAATGGTGATCCTATTCCTGAAGTAAAAACCACCGAAGATTGGAAGAAAGCTGGATTAAAAAAACAACCCGCCTGGTGTTTTTACAATAATGATCCGAAAAATCAAGCAAAATATGGGAGACTTTACAATTGGTATGCAATCAATGATACACGTGGTCTTGCTCCTGAAGGTTGGCGAATCACAACAGATTCAGACTGGAGTCAATTAATTTTATTCTATGGAGGGGATAAAATTGCCAACAAGAAATTAAAATCAAGATCAAATTGGATTGGTGGCAGAGCTGGAACCAATGTATCAGGATTGTCTATCAATCCAGGAGGTTTACGTTTTGACTTTGGTGAATTTGGCTTTATTAACGAAAATGGTCTTTATTGGAGTGCAACAGAAAACAATGAATCTACTGCATTCTATACTTATTTTGATTTCCCAAATGGTGGTATTTCACGGATTGCGCATGACAAGAACCATGGATTTTCAGTTCGATGCATCAAAGGAGAAAAGGAATTAAAGAAAGAGAAGGATGTTACACAGATTTATGTACCAAAAAGTAATTACAACTATTATTTGGATGAAAAAGTAACAAATCCCAATGTGAAAATAACAAGGGAAAATTTCAATTCAGATATAATGAATAAGGTACTTTTGAGAAAGTTTAATGAATTTAGAAGATCCAGAGGATTGGATACTTTGGTCTATTCTCAAGTTGTGTTTGATAGTTTATCTTATCCAAATTGCAAAGAGGTTGCTGAATCAGGACGATTCTATCACCCAAGTATTAACGAAAAATGGAAACATAGAATTTTAAGAGAAATGATTGTTTCAGAGGCCAAATCATCAATTGGCGGAGAAGTTAAACGACATTCATCTGGTTTGCCTTGGATTGATACTTGGGAAAATGCGTTCAGAAGTCTGAGTTCTTTTACAAATTACAATGACATTGCAAAGTTAGCCATAGAAAGCTGGGAAAATTCCTCGGGACATAAACGTGTTCAAAATATGGCATTTACATCTGGTAATTTACCTGGATTATTTTCGTGTCACTCGATTTATGGGGCGAACCAATACATCTATATTTACATTAATTTTGTTAGGATACATAGAGATGAGTAGTTTCTTTTAATGGAAAAGGATTTAATCATTAGCATAAATTTGGAATGTTTAAATATATTTGAACTCTGTTTTTACAAAAATCATTTAACATGAAAGGAATATTGAAATCAAGAATTATAGTTATTTTATTTTTAATCCCATTCATATTGTTTTCTCAGAAAAGCAAAAAGGGAAAAACTAGTGACCGAAATGTTATGAATTATGAATATTTAGGGTTAT
>JBMLTP010000168.1:0-12532 GCA_049239885.1 Crocinitomicaceae bacterium | reverse complement strand
TAAACATGCTTCGTGTGTTGTTCCTCTCTTGATCCTGCAAGCGTTGCACTGATATATGTTTTTTCATTTAAAGTTTTCTTGTATGTTAAACCAGAAACATACATGCTGGTTCCAAAGTATTGGTCACGATCTCCTTCACCATAAAATTCCGTTGAGTATTTTGTTTGCTCAGAAATCATAATATCGATATCACTTTTTCCTCCCATTCCCCACCAAGATAAGTTTCCTCCTTTTTTCATTTTCCAATTGAATTTGAAGGCTGCGTCACCATAAACCGGAACAGCATCTGTACCTATTTTGATTCCGAGTGTTTGAAATATCGATAAAGTCGAATAACGACCCATAACTAAGTAACTAGAATTCCCTTTTTTATCCATTGGGCCTTCAGCTAATAATTCAGTTCCAAACAAACCAAATTGACCTGTAAATTCGTGCTGATTGTTGTTTCCATTTCGCAGTTTCAAGTCAAATACCCCAGAAGTACTATTTCCATATTCGGAAGGGAATGCGCTCATAAAAAAGTCTGAATTACCCAAAATTTTATTGTTCAATATCGAAACTGGTCCGCCTGTGCTTCCTGCAATAGCAAAGTGGGAAGGATTAGGAATGTCAATTCCCTCAACTCGATAAATAACACCAAGCGGCGAGTTTCCTCGAACAACAATGTCATTTCGTGAGTCGTCTGATCCTTGAACACCCGCAAAATTGGAAGCCATACGAGCCGGATCCATGCGCGAACCTGGATAGCGGTTGGTTTCTTCCACACTAAATTGTTGAGCAGAAATCAAAGCCATCTCATTAATAACCTCGCCTTTTTTTCTACCGACAACTTTAACCTCCTGTTTCTCAGAAACCCGCTCCAACAATGGAATGTTGACGATCATTTCCTTGCCTGAATTTACCTCGATTGTTACTGTTTTGCTTTCATAAAGTGCTAACGAAGCGGATAGATCGTATTTACCAATAGGAACATTTTTTATTTCAAAAGAACCGTCCTCTATTGATGCACATCGCAGCGTATTGGTTTCAGAAATGCTAATTTCAATTTTTACTCCATAAAGCGGATAATTTGTTTCGCTATCATATACTTTTCCTCTTACTGTTTGAGTGGGAACTTGTCCAAAAAGAAATGTTGTCAAAAACAAGAAACCGAGAATTAACAAATTTTTCATCAAATTATTTTTAACGAAATTAAGTTTTTTCGTTGATTTATAATTCAATGTTCACTTTTTTAAAGTTTTGCACGGTTTTTGAAAAGTGGAGAAAATATTATTAATTTTATCTAAAATAAACGTATGAAAAGTATCCTATTCTCTGCATTTGCCTTAATAACCTTTGTTTCTTTTTCACAGAAAGAAGCGTTGACCTGGCATACTGATTTACAAAAAGCGATATCACTTTCTCAAAAAGACAAAAAACCAATGATGTTGTTTTTCACAGGAAGCGATTGGTGTGGGTGGTGTCATAAATTACAAAAAGAAGTTTTTTACCAAGAAGATTTTGTAAAATGGGCAAAGGACAATGTGGTTTTGGTTGAAGTTGATTTCCCAAGTAGAACTGGGGAAGCGTATAAAAAACAAACGGATGAAACACGCCAACAAAACAACCTATTGCAGCAACAATTTTCCGTTCGCGGATATCCAACTGTTTGGTTTGTTAAGCCTGAGAAAACAAAAGAAGGTAAAGTGAACCTTGCTCAGCTTGGTCAAACGGGTTATGTAGCAGGAGGAGCTCAAAATTGGATTAACGGTGCCGTATCGATTATTCAGGGCAAGTAATCTCCACCCTATTTTTTAGCTAGTTCTTTGGATCTGAATGTTGCTTTTTCAAGTCCATTGAAAATAATTCTATCCATTTCAGCAAATTTGAAATAGTTTAAAGCTGCCTCTGTAGTGCCACCTTTTGAAGCAATTGCATTAATGAGTTCAAACAATGGTTTTTGATTGTTTGCCGCCATTTCTGCGCTTCCAATTAATGTTTCTCGGACCAATGTTTCAGCCATTTCTTCGTCCATGCCCAAATTTATTGCTGCATTTTTCATGTGTAGCGTCAAGTAGAAAAAATAAGCTGGGCCGCTTCCGCTAATAGCTGTAACAGAATCTAATAATTCTTCTTTATCCGATTTTATAGTCTTTCCTGTGAGACCTAAGATAAATTCTCCAAATTCTACTTGTCTGACTGAAAGAATATTAGATGAGTGAAAAACAGTAACTCCTTTCCCATAAAGTGCTGGAGCATTAGGCATTGCTCGAATAATAAACTCATGATTCAAACTATTTTGCAAAGTTTGAACATTAATTCCAGCCATTATACTTATAATTAATGCATCCGATTTAATTCTTCCACGGATTTCTTTACTGATATTGTTATAATCCTGAGGTTTTATGCAAAGTAAAATGACGTCGACCGATTCGATTATTGGTTCAGAAACTAATTCAATAGTTACAGAATAGACCTTTTTTAATTCGTTTTTTTGATCTTCATTTTTTGCAATGAGAACAAGACTTTTCGGATTAATTATTCCTGATTTAAGCAGTAATTGAGCGTAAATCAAACCCATATTCCCGCAGCCAACTATACAAATTTTAACTTGTTTATCAATCATGCCCCATAGAACTAATTATCTCATCATATTCAAAACCTCTGGAACCCAAAAATCGAAGGATTTTTTGTTTTTTAACCCAATCGTCCTTTTCTTTCGAAAGTTCTGTATTTTTTCGACTAATCAAGCCTTTAAGAATTGATGTATATTCGTCATAATCTATTGAATCCAAGGCAAGCTTAATTGTTTCCTTTTCCACAAATTTGTGAATCAAAGCGGCTTTTATTTTTGCTTTTCCCCATTTGTTTATGCGGAGCTTTCCTTGAACGAAACTTTGAGCAAATCGTTTTTGATCAAAAAAACGAAACTTTTCAAGGTGTTCAATTACCTTTTTAGCATCTGATTCACTTGCACTTAACTGAACTAGCTTGTTTTGAATTTCGAAAAGACAACGTTCTTGATAGGCGCAATAAGATTCAAGCTTAACGATTAAATCATCAATTTCCACGACTTTCGCTATAGTGCTATCTCCTCATTTTCCTTGTTCACAAAGGAATATTGTAGAAGATGATGAGCTGTTATCCCACGAACAGGAATCCATTTTTTGTACTTGAAAAACCATTTTAGTTGACGACTCATCAAGCCATTTTTAAAATAAGCTTCCAAGTATGGATGAACAAGTAACGTGACGTTTTTCTCCTTACGATCCGACAAGAGGTAACTCAAATTGTTTTCAATTTCTTCCGCAAATAAAATACTCGCTTGAACCTCGCCACTTCCATTACAGGTTGGACACGTTTCAGCAGTTTGAATATCTGTTTCCGGTCGCACGCGTTGACGTGTAATTTCAATCACACCAAATTTCGAAGGGGGAATTAAATTATGCTTCGCACGATCAGACTTCATGAATTCTTTCATTTTTTCAAAAAGAATTCGATTATTCTCTTTTTCGTGCATATCAATGAAATCAACGCAAACGATTCCTCCCATGTCACGAAGCTGTAACACGCGAGCTATTTCTTCAGCGGCCTCAATATTCGTTGCAAGCGCATTTGATTCCTGTCCATCAGCACCTTTTCGATTTCCACTGTTTACATCAATAACGTGCATCGCCTCAGTATGCTCAATAATTAAATAACCTCCACTAGGCAAAGGAACTTTTTTTCCGAAAAGAGTTTTGATTTGTTTGTTGATGCCGAATTTTTCGAAAATATCTAATTTGCCATCATACATGCGGACAATTTTTTCCTTTCCAGGCGCTATGCTTTGCACGTATTCCTTCATTTCAGCGACAAGTGCAGGATCATTTACATGAATGTTGGTAAAATCTGCATTCAATAAATCACGAAGAATGGAAGTTGTAGTATTCAATTCTCCCAAAACACGCTTCGGTGGTTGACCACCTTTTATATTGGCATGCATTGTTTTCCACTTTTCAAGTAGATTTTTTAAATCTTGCTCTAAGTCTATGGTTGACTTGTGTTCCGCGACAGTTCGAATGATAACACCAAAATTCTTTGGCTTTATTCGATCCATCAATTCCTTCAAGCGATCTTTTTCCTCCTGATCTTTAATCTTTTGGCTAACTGAAATTTTATCAGAAAACGGAACCAATACCAAATATCTTCCCGCAAGTGTCACTTCAGAACATAATCGAGGGCCTTTGGATGAAATAGGTTCTTTAGCTACCTGAACTAAGATTGGTTGCGAGGAAGAAATGATCTCACTTATTTTTCCTTCTTTGGGAATGTCTTTTTCCAACTTGAAGTACATCAAGTCAGACACATTTTGTTTTCCACTAAGCGTGTCTTTGACAAAACGACTCAACGAATTATATTGTGGACCTAGGTCCAAATAATGAAGAAAGGCGTCTTTTTCATAACCGACATCTACGAAAGCAGCATTTAAACTAGGAGCGATTCTTCGAACTCTTCCAAGATAAATATCACCAACTGCAAAGTCGGAATTCCCACGTTCTTCGTGTAATTCTATTAATTTACCATCACGCAATAATCCGAGCCAAATTCCGCTAGATCTTGCGTCTACAACTAACTCGAGATTCACAAGTTAAATTTTAAGATATTTAAACAATGAAAGCTCAATGAATATTCACTGAGCCTCCTTTTCTTGAAATCAGAAGATTATTTCTTCTTCTTGTGACGATTTTTTCTAAGACGTTTTTTACGCTTGTGCGTAGCCATTTTATGTCTTTTTCTTTTTTTACCGCTTGGCATAATATTATGATTTAATTAATTATCTTAAACAAAAAGCACCCCCTAAAAAGGGAGTGCAAAGGTAAATAAAATTTTCAAAAAAACAAAAGCAATTTATTTTACCTGAACTTTCTTCTTAACGTCCTCAACAAAAGTCTTTGCTGGCTTGAATGAAGGGATGTTGTGCGCAGGAATTATGATTGTTGTTTTTTTGGAAATGTTTCTTCCTGTTTTTTCAGCTCTTTCCTTCACTACAAAACTTCCAAACCCTCTTAAGTATACATTTTGTCCTTTAGATAATGAATTTTTAATTGAATTCATAAAAGCTTCAACGGCTCTTAGCGCTTCTGCTCTTTCCAATCCTGTCTCCTCTGCAATGTCTGCAACGATATCTGCTTTAGTCATATTAGTTTGTTTTAAGTTACAATTTATAGTTTTTCGGCTGCAAAAATAATCGTTCCGAAATTAAAATTATGTTTTTCTGTTCTTTTTTGCAGAAATTTGAAATATGAAACAATTTCAAACAAGTTTGGTTCGGTGGTATGAAGAAAAAAAAAGAAAACTTCCTTGGCGAGAAACAAAAGATCCCTATTTAATTTGGTTAAGTGAAATCATTTTACAGCAAACACGTGTTGATCAAGGTCTTCAATATTATTTAAAATTTAAAGCAGCTTTTCCGACTATTCTAGATTTAGCACAAGCAGATGAAATGGAAGTTTTGAATCTATGGAAAGGGTTGGGATATTATAGTCGCGCCCGCAATTTACACGCAACCGCAAAATTAATAATTGAAAATCACCACGGAAAATTCCCTTCATCACATGATGAAATTATAAAACTTAAAGGAATTGGTTCATACACGGCCGCAGCTATTTCATCATTCGCATTTAATGAAGCTAAAGCGGTTTTGGATGGCAATGTTTTTAGGGTTTTAAGCCGTTTATTCGATTTAAATACTCCGATCGATTCTACTTATGGAAAAAAAGAATTTCAAGAACTAGCTAATGAACTGCTCGACATTGAAAATCCTGCTCAATACAACCAAGCTATTATGGAGTTTGGAGCAATGCAGTGCGTGCCTGTAAACCCAAAATGCGACCAGTGTCCACTTGATTTTATGTGTGAAGCAAAAGCTAAGAATTTGGTCAAGCAATTACCAGTTAAAATTGGAAAGACCAAAATCACCAACAAATATTTTGTATTTCAAATCATCAAAAATGAAGAGAAAATTCTGTTAGAAAAACGGAATGATTCAGGTATTTGGAAAAATATGTATCAATTTCCTTTAGTTGAATTTCAAGATACTGCAGAAAAGATGACATTTATTCAAAACGGCAAATACGAATACCTTTCGTCAGAGGTAAAACATATTTTAAGTCATCAACATTTATTTTGTCACTTTGTAATTTCCACAAATCAAGAAAAAAAAGCAAATGACACTCAATTATGGGTCAATATCGTAGAATTTTCAAATTATCCTGTACCTAGAGTTATCGAGCGATTTATCGAGGAAAATAGTGCACGGATTTTTAACTAAAAATCAATCCAAATTTTTATATTTGATGACTAAGAAATCGTGCTATGAAAAAATTTACCTTGTTTTTTTCTTTTTTATTGGGTTTTTCTCTTTTAAATGCTCAACAACGCTCATGTCATACAATGGAGAATCACGAGCGCTTATTACAAGAGGATCCTCATCTTTTTGAGCGAATTCAAAAAATTGAAGATTTTACAAATCATGCGGTTAGCTCTGGAAAAGTAAATCAGAATAAAGCGGTAATAACAATTCCGGTTGTTGTCCATGTAGTGTATAACACTTCGGCTCAAAACGTTTCAGATGCTCAAATTCAATCCCAATTGGATGTATTGAACAAGGATTTTAGAAAATTAAATACGGATTTGAATCTTGTGCCTTCAACTTTTTCAAGTTTGGTAGCTGATGCCGAAATCAATTTTTGCTTAGCGAATCGTGACCCGAGTGGTAATCCGACTACAGGAATTTTGAGAGTGCAAACTGGACAAACTTCGTTTTCTACAAATGATGGGGTAAAATACGCGTCCTCAGGAGGAAGTAATGCATGGCCAACGAATCAATATATGAATATTTGGGTTTGTAATATGAGTGGCGGGATTCTAGGTTATGCTCAATTTCCAGGTGGTGCAGCAGCTACTGATGGTGTTGTAATCGGATACACTTGTTTTGGGACATCTGGAACAGCCCAAGCGCCTTTCAACAAAGGAAGAACAGCTACGCACGAAGTCGGACATTGGTTGAATTTACGTCATATTTGGGGAGATGCTACTTGCGGAAGTGATTTAGTTTCAGATACGCCAGTTCACAATACGTCGAATTATGGTTGTCCTTCTCATCCTCGTTCTAATTCTTGTGGAACTTCGGCTGAAATGTTTATGAATTACATGGATTATGTTGACGATGCATGTATGCAAATGTTCTCTAACGGGCAAAAAGCAAGAATGCAAGCACTTTTTGTATCAGGAGGAGCTAGAGCAAGTTTGGCAACATCTCCAGGTTGTTCTGGAACTTCAGGAGGTGGGACATCAACTCCAGCATATTGCGCTGCGACGGGAAGTAATACCCAATACGAATGGATTTCAAATGTAAAATTTAACACGATTAATAATTCGTCAACAGGTGGAGGAGGCTATTCCAATTTTACATCAATTTCAACTACAGTAAATAAAGGAACTGCATATACACTTACATTAACGCCGAGTTTTGCAAGTACAACTTATCCTGAGTATTTCAGAGTATATGTTGATTATAATGGCGATTTGGACTTTGCCGATGCGGGAGAACTAGTTTACACTTCACCAGCAACAAGCGCTGCAGTTACTGCATCAATTACTATTCCAACCACTGCAATAACAGGAAATGTTAGGATGCGTGTTATGATGAAAGATGGTGCAATTACAGGTCCTTGTGAATCATTTACATACGGAGAAGTTGAAGATTATACGCTTTCAATTCAAACTGGAACAACCGGAACAACGTGTGGTGCTCCAAGTGGATTGGTAAATTCAACTGTAGGTACTAACACAGCTACTGTTTCATGGGCGGCAATTTCAGGAGCCTCCAACTACACGGTTCAATACAAAAAATCAACGGCCACGTCTTGGACATCCGCTTCAACTAGCACAACGAGTTTAAATTTGACGGGGTTATCCTCATCAACAATTTACAACTGGCAAGTTAGAACTAATTGTTCAAGTGGAAGTAGCGCTTACACTGTAGGTGCTAATTTCACAACACAAGCGACGATTTCGACTTCTTGTACAGATGCATACGAAACGAATAATTCGTTTTCAGCTGCCAAATCAATAGCTGCAAATACGAATATCACAGCTTTATTGAATACAAGTACAGATACTGATTGGTTTAAATTTTCCAATACTTCAACAGCAAAAAATATTCGTGTGACCTTATCAAATCTTCCAGCAGATTATGATTTAAGATTGTATAATAGTGCAGGGACTTTATTATCAACTTCTGCAAATGGTGGAAATGCTACAGAACAAATTAAATATAACAACGCGCCAGTTGGAACGTATTACATCCGAGTTTATGGATATAATGGTGCATTTAACGCAAGTGCGTGTTATACCTTGAGAGCTGATATTTCAAGCACGGCATTTAAGTTAAATGGTGAAGGTGAAAATATTCAAACTGAATCTGAGAATACGTTTTTTGAAGTGTATCCAAATCCAAATAAAGGATTTTTCAATTACAAGATAGACTCTCAAATCACGGGAAGCTACTCCGTTTCTGTAAAAGATTCTTATGGTCGTATTGTTTATAATGAGTCAATAGACAAACAAGACCAATTATTTGAGAGTACGATAAATCTCGAGAATTATTCTGATGGAATTTATTTTGTCGTTCTTGATAATGGTTCAAAAATTGAAACTGTTAAACTATTGATTAACAAAAACTAATCTTAAAATGCAACCCGTTTTGATTAAAAACTTAGTTAAAACGGGTTTAATTTTTAATAATATTCTGCAAATTCAGCTCAAAATTAAGTAAAACCCTTAGAGCTAGTTCAGACAACTCAAAGAACATTTTGAAAAATGGTTTTGAAAAATTCACAATAAATATAAAAGTTATGCAATCCTTACTGATTTATTGCTGTATTTTTATACTCAGAACGATTATTTGAATTGAGGTGGATCAGGATCAGAAGATAAAATTAATTTCAGTAATTGCCGTTGTGCTCATATTATTGAGCTGGGCTATAACGTTTCAATTCGATTCATCCTCAGCTTCTTTTGCGATTTTACTATTGATTAGTATATTCCTAAGTCTATGCGGTTTTGGTTGGTTGGCGATTATTTTAAGTTATTCTTATAGTAAAGAAACGCTTCGGATTATATCTTTGGCAGCTCTTGTGCCTATTTGCGTCGGAATGATCTGTTTGTTTTTATACTTGGGAAATATTACTCCCTATATGGCCTACGGCCTTACTTTTTTTATAGGTATTACAATTTTGGTGTTTTTGCGAAAATTGTAGGTCATTAGAAATTCAGGTTTCATTTACTTATGAGGATTTGCCAAAAGTTATGAAACTTATAAAAAGCCATAACTGCATAATATCAGAACAATTAATTGATCAGAATTGCGTTTTTAAAATTGATATTCCTGTTTCTAACAAATTGTTATTGATGCAATTAAAAGGTATTCAAGGTCTTGAATTAAAAGAAATTTGATCTAAACAAAGTCATATGAAAATTCAAATAATCTCTCTTTTTACCTTATGCTCAATTGGTTTATTTTGTTGTAATAACAAAAGAGAAAATAATAAACTGATTGAAGAGAAATCAAAAAGTGGCTTAGTTAAAGAAAAAATGAGCACTTACAATGAAAAAGAAAGTCAAGTTAAAATCAAACACACTGCAAATTCAACTAAGAAAGAAAAAAAGTATATTCCGCCACAGGTTATTTTCGATCCAAGCTATATAGATCCTATGCCGCGCGATCCATCCTTGGGAATTGGTAGTTCAATTGATCCTCCTTTTGAAGGTGGTGAACTGATTTTAGAAAAACCAATGGAAGAAGAAGTGTTTACTGTTGTTGAGGTTAATCCCGAGTTTAATGGCGGTGTTAATGAGATGCTGAAATTTTTAAAAGAGCATATCATATATCCTGAAGATGCAAAAGAAATAGGAATTGAAGGAAAAGTACTCATACAATTCATTGTTCACAAAGACGGTCAGCTTTCAGATTTCAAGATCATAAAAAAAGTATACCCCTCTGTCGATAGAGAGGCAATCCGAGTCGTTCAAAAAATGCCCAATTGGATTCCGGGGAAAAATAATGGAAATATTGTTAGCGTGAGAGTTGTGATTCCAATAATTTTCAAGCTTTCGTAATTTATTTCTTTACGCTTTACTTTTCTTAAATTTACGCCATGGCACTTATAAAAGAATGCAAAGGAATTTCACCAAAATTTGGGGAGGATTGTTGGTTTGCTGAAAATGCGACCATTGTTGGAGATGTTGTAATGGGCGAACAATGCTCTGTCTGGTTTAATGCGGTTGTGCGTGGCGATGTAAACTCCATTCGAATGGGGAATAAAGTGAACATTCAAGATGGAGCAGTAATTCATTGCACCTACGAAAAAACGAAAGTTAATTTGGGCAATAATGTTTCGGTTGGTCATAACGCTTTAGTTCATGGTTGTACTATCGAAGACAACGTCTTAATTGGAATGGGAGCCATTGTAATGGATAATTGCCACATTGAAGAAAACTGTATTATTGCTGCAGGAGCTGTTTTGTTGGAGGGAACTCACGTGGAGTCCTGGAGCATTTACGCAGGTGTGCCCGCTAAAAAAGTCAAAACCCTTTCACCTGAATTATTTCAAGGTGAAGTGCAACGAATTGCCAATAATTACGTAATGTATTCTAGTTGGTTTAAGCAATGAGTATACATAATTTCAAAAAATGAACAATAGTCAAGTTTTTTCGTTATATTTGCTTCTAGACCTTATTTTATAATTACATAATAGTTCTCCAAAATGAAAAAAATTACTACAAGTATTATCCTTACAGCAATTGTAATCTCTTTATGTGCTTGTAAGTCAGGTAAGGCAAGCTGTGATGCATATGGTAAGGTTCATACTGAAAGTATATCCGATCAGGCCTCTAAATAATTGTTTAGATTAAATAATTAATCCGTTGTAAATTTAATTTACGATGGTTAAGTTGCTGTTCTTTTTTGGATTAATGTTTTTAGTGTTTTCTTTCACTTCTTGTAAAAGTAAGAAGATATGCTGTGACTGGGTAGGTATAGCAGAATATCAACTATCAAACAATAATTCCTCGTCTAAATAAGGAGACTTTTATCGCGATTTTCATTCCAATCTATCTCTTAAATTCAATTTGGTTTTGTGTATCTTAGCACAAAATTAGATTTTATGAAATACGATCGCATTGACCCAGCACTTTACATAAAAAATAGAACAAAATTTACTGAAAGGATGGAGCCAAAGACTTTGTCCGTGTTCAATTCAAACGATATTTATCCGATTAGCGCTGACAGCACAATGCCCTTTCAGCAGCATCGTGACATTTTATATTTGTCGGGGGTAGATCAGGAGGAATCTATATTGGTTTTGTTTCCAAATGCAAGTAATCCTGCTCATAAAGAAATTCTTTTTCTTAAGGAAACGAGTGAACTAATTGCTATTTGGGAAGGAGAAAAACTTACAAAGCAAGCTGCTTTTGAAACCTCAGGTATAAAAACAGTTTATTGGTTGCAGCAATTTCCAACGATTTTTAAACAGTTAATGGCAGAGGCAACAGGAATTTATTTGAATACCAACGAACATTTACGCGCATCGACTGAGGTTGAGACACGTGAAGATAGGTTCATCAAGAAAGTTAAAATCGATTATCCAACACATCAAGTCCATAAGTCTGCTCCTATTTTGCATAAAATTCGTTCGGTAAAAGAAAGTATTGAGCTGGAATTAATGCAAAAGGCTTGTAAAATTACAGAAGCAGGATTTAGAAGATTACTTGGATATATTAAACCTGGTGTTTGGGAATATGAAATAGAAGCCGAACTTGCGCATGAATTCTTAAGAAATCGTTCTAAAGGGTTTGCTTACACGCCAATAGTGGCATCAGGAAAAAACGCCTGTGTGCTTCACTACATTGAAAACAACCAACAATGTAAGGACGGAGATGTAA
Organism: Crocinitomicaceae bacterium; assembly: GCA_049239885.1. GTDB lineage: Bacteria > Bacteroidota > Bacteroidia > Flavobacteriales_D > Crocinitomicaceae > UBA952. The sequence continues at coordinate 565 of JBMLTP010000168.1, read as the reverse complement.
TTCTCTTAGACGTAGGTGCTGAATATGCGAATTATTCGTCCGATTTAACGCGATGTATTCCTGTTAATGGTCGATTTACACCTAGACAAAAAGCAGTTTACAATGCTGTTTTGCATGTAAAAAAAGAAGCGGAAAAACTATTGGTTCCAGGAACGATTATGGCAGAATACCACAAGCAAGTTGGACATTTGATGGAAGAACAGTTGGTAAATCTTGGTCTCATTTCTACCCAAGATATTGCGAATCAAAAACCAGAGTGGCCTGCGTACAAAAAGTATTTCATGCATGGAACTTCCCATTTTTTGGGGTTAGACACGCATGATGTAGGGCTCTGGCATGAGCCGATACAGTCAGGGATGGTTTTCACTTGCGAGCCTGGCATTTATATTCCCGAAGAAGGACTCGGTATTCGCTTGGAAGATGATTTAGTGGTTCAAGATTCAGGTTCACCATTCAATTTAATGAAAGACATTCCACTTGAAGCTGAGGAAATCGAGGAATTGATGAATTCATAGGTTGTGCTAAATTTTCGAGTCGAAGGAGAAGGAATTGCTATCGTTTTTCT
>JBMLTP010000167.1:0-6894 GCA_049239885.1 Crocinitomicaceae bacterium | reverse complement strand
ATCTATACCGGCATTTGCAGCACGCGACCATGAAAAAGTGCATCCTGCAGTGGAACTAGTTGGTGTGTAGTTGAATACTGATCCACTGCAAATGGAATTAGGATTCAAAGGGCTTGATAATGAAGCAGATTGACTAACCGTAACTGAAGATAAATTTTGAGTAGTAAAACAGCCAAATGAGTTTGTAACCGTTGCACTAGGCGTAAAAGTTCCCGATGAAGTGTACGTATATGAAAAATCCTCAACACTCGATGAGGCTCCCGTTCCGGTGGTTACTAAAAAAGACTGCAGCGAACCAGAACCTGGAGTGCAACTACCATTAAAATTGACACTTAAAGGAGAACACCCCGTGGTTGGAGTTAAAACATAACTAATCGTAGGTTTGGTAAATACTGTTAAATAGTTTGTTTGTGTATTACTTAAGCTTGGCCCTCCATTTGCGACAGTTAACGTTACAGTATATTGTCCAGAAGTTGTTAAATAAATAGCAACTGAGCTTCCTGTTGGCGATGATGAATAACCCCCTGGGCCCGTTATGGACCAATTGTAGGTAGAATAAGATGTGGTGGTTGCGTTTAACGTAAATAAATTTTCCGGACACTTATCAACATCAGGAGATGAAAAAGTTGCGTCCAGCTGTGAAAACAAAATACCAGAGAAAAAAATGTAGAAAAAAACGATGAAATTACCTTTCATAAAAGTTCTTGATGAAGTTGTAATAAAATTCAAAAATGACATAAATACAAATATATTTATTTTCAATACGATATCAAAACAGTAACGACAAATCCTTACTATGGTTGCTTTTTTTTAACTTCGTAAAATCAATGTTTTAAAAAACAAAATTGAGTTCTGAACTAAAACAATATTTTCAGTCATATTTTCAATATCAGTCAATTTCGAAGAACAATGACATTCTTTGTAAAATTGATTCAAGTATTACTGCAATTTTCAGTGAAAACTTCGAAAAGGAAAGTGCATTTTTAAACATTTTTCAAAAAGCAAAAAAAATTGAGCGAGAAACTGGAATAAATCCTTTATGTAAATCTTGGGGGTCAATTTCTGTTGTTGACTCAAACGGCAATTCCTCAAAAGCCCCGATTTTACTTAAGGAACTCAAAATTAGAAGTGAAGCAGATAGTTTTATCGTTACGGAAGATGGAGACTATTTTTTGAACCCTTATCTTTTTTACCTTCTTAAAATTGATCAATATGTAAAAATACAATCATTGGATGAATTCAAAAAACTAGATTTTCCAGACAATTTGGAAATTGATGAATCCATCTGCTTAATTGGAAATTTCCATCCTTATCGCTTGGAAATCTACCGCGATTTATCTGAAATCACAACAATCAACAAAGCATCCAGAGATCTGAGGAAGATTTTAATGATGGAAAATGATGAATTACAAACAGTTTTAGATTGGAAAGTAAAACCTATTCTTCAATTGGACCATCAGCAGAAAATCGCGCTTGAAAGAATAAAATCGAATTCCATTGTGTTGCATGGCCCGCCAGGAACTGGGAAATCTCAACTAATCGTTAATGCTATCGGTAGCGCACTGAATAGTAATCTATCCATTTTGATGTCTTCTGAAAAAAAAGCCTCGCTAGATGCTGTATACAAAAGATTGAAAAAGGTTGGGCTTCATCCGTTTTGCATTGTAAACTATTCGAAAAATGAAAACAAACTTATTTTTCGTGACCTGAAGAAAACTTGGGACTTTTTATCTAAAGAACAGGCATATAATCAAATCGAATTCGAATATATGTTTCCTTTTTTAAAGGATATTAATGAATTGATTTACAAGCAAAAAACAGGAAATATCAGCATAAAAGACATTGTTTCAAAACTTGAGAAATCAGATGCTTTAATCATATCAGAAATAACAAATTTTGAAGAATTTAAAGAAAGTGAAGATCTTCTTAACTCAATTAACGAAAACCTTTTCAAATTAACAAACAAACTCAATTTTAATCAGCAATGGGATGAATTAAGGCTCTTTAAAGTAATTTCGGAATGTGAAAAACGACTCGAATCTATTTCTCATTATCACTCAATTACTACAATAAATGATTTAGATAAACTGGTTCAAAAATTATTGGTAATTCAGCGTTTTTCTTCCCCTATGTATGAAAAATACGCTCATTTAATTTGCAAAAAGCCTCAAAAAATAAAGCGACTTCATGTAGAATCAATCAAAATTGAAAAAAGCGATTTAAAATGGGGAGGAAGTTTAAATCATTGGATTAAAATTCCATCAAAAAAGGAGCTAGAACTTTTAAAAGAACTTTCAGCAAAAAAGGGACTTGTAGATAGAATTAAGTTCAATTTCATTTGGAAAAAATGGGTGAGATCAAATCAACTAGATCCGATTTCAACTTGCGACGAAATGATTAAACACCTTGTTTTTCAGGAAGGAAAAAATAAATTTTCACTTGAGTTAAAAGAATTAGGGATTGAATCTATTCTTGACTTAAAATTGATATACGACTTAACAATTAATCATTCTGCTGAAAATTGGAATTGGTTTAAGAATTTAAAGGAAGACTTGAAACTAAACTATAAAAATGCACATTCACAATTGTCTTTCCTAAAAACAATCTTCTCTGATTACTTTAATTTCTGTAAAAATGATTTGATTTCCGAATTTTTAAATGAACTAAAAATAAACAAAGACTACGTGCTAAATGAGCTTTCTATTATAGAAAATCTACCTAGTTCTGTTAGAGATCAGTTGCAGAAATGTTCAAGTATTAAAGAATATTTCAATCAATATTATATATCAGTTTGGAAAGGGCAATTTGGTTATGTTGAAATTCCATCAGGTCTGATTCAAAAAGAATGGGTGAAAACGGCAATTCGATATGAAAGGCGAAAATCTCAGGTGTTAAAAAGTAATTCGATTGAAATAATTGAAGGTATTAAAAGAAAATTTGACGCTTACCATCAACTAATTGAGACACCAAATAGAAAGTTAACCGCAGATGAACAAAAACTCAAAACCGAGCTAAAAATAGGTAAAAGCATTTTAATCAAAGAATTTGGCAAAGTAAAACAACACATGAATTTTCGCAAGCTGTATGAAAGCGAAGCCAAAAAATGGTTGTTGGTCATAAAACCTATTTTAATGACTCACCCGCTGAGAATAGCCACTTACTTCCCTCCCGAACCGGAAATTTTTGATATTGGAATAATCGATGAAGCAAGTCAAATGCCTTTTAAAAATGCAATCGGAACTTTGCAAAGAGTAAAACGCGCAATAATTGCAGGCGATGAAAAACAAATGGATCCGTCTTATTTCTTCACATCCAATGACAATGAACACAGTGTCTTTCACCAAGCAAAATATCACTTTCACAACATTGAATTGACGCATCACTACCGATGTGAATCCGAAGAGCTGATTTCATACTCCAATCGCTATTTTTATGAACACAAATTGCAATTTATCGAGCAAGCCAATTTCAATCCTGAACAAAGTGTAAAACATTATTTCGTTGAAAACGGACTTTACCATGCTGGTCTGAATGATAATGAGGCTCAAAAGGTTGCCGAATTTATTACCAAACAACTTGACAAAATTGGAAATGAAACGAGTTTAGGAATTGTTGCCTTCTCGGAAGCCCAATTAAAATCCATTACTCAAAAAATCCCAGGAAAATATGCCACATACATTGAAGAATTGGAGGATTCCAATCGGCTATTTTTCAAAACACTCGATCAAGTTCAAGGTGATGAATGTGATGTTATGATTATTAGTTTTGGATACGGTAAAAATAGAAAAGGGAATTTTGAAATGCGATTTGGACCAATAAATCAAACAGGTGGAGAAAAACGGCTGAATGTTTTATTTTCTAGAGCTAAAAAAGAAATTAATTTCTTTAGCTCTGTTAAATATCATGATTTTCCACAAACAAAAAATGAATCAGTGGATCTTTTAAAACAATGGTTTGCTCTAATGGAGGAAAACTCTTTAAAGAAACCAAAATTATTCGAAATACATGTTTTGGATATTTTGGAACAAGCTAAAGATGCTGAAGACTTTACTCATTTAATTAGCATTTATAACGAAAGAGGTTGGAGAATTCTAACTTCATGATTCTCGCGGAGGAACTGGGTCGTGTCCATGACCGCCCCCTGGTCTGCAGCTTGCAATTCGTTTGACGCCCATCCAAAAACCTTTAAAAGGACCCCAAATTCTCAAAGCGTCTATCATATATGCAGAACAGGTTGGAGTATATCGACATGAGGGAGGAAATAATGGTGAAATAGTTAGTTGATAGAATCTGACAAGAAGAATTAAAGGGAAACTCAAAATTTTAAATAAAAAGTTCATATGCAAGTTATTCCACATTACAATGTTACAAACTAATTCGTAACGCTAACCAATTTATAACGTTCCAAGTCTAATTTTAGCTCAAACAATTCTTTATGCGAAATTTCCTTATTTGTTCTATTTTCTTATCAAATGGTGTTCTTAACTTTTATGCTCAACCATTGAATAATTGGGCAAATGAAAAAATCATGGTCAAAAAAGAAAAAAATGTAAGTACTATTATGCATGCCGAATCAATTTTTCAAGATCGTTGGGACATGCAACCTCAACCTAAATTTTGGAAGCAAATTATGTTGTTATCTCCTGATTCATGTTTGGTAAATGTCGCCTCGAATCGTGTTATCTTAAAAAAAATGTCAATTAAAGACTGGAATGCACAAACCGAAGAACAAAAAAATCAACTGAAAACAAAACTGAAAACTGAATTTGGAATTGATCAAAATGAAAAAGTTTTTGTTACTACAGGAAAAAACGACTTTTATAAATTCAAAGAGGTATACCCGTCCCTTTCGAAAGGTGTTGCGGCCTTTGAAAAATTTGGTGTTGATCCTTGGTATGCACAAGCCATACTGTTGATTGAAAGCCCAGGTCAACTTAAAAAATCAGTTTCAGGAGCATACGGAGCATTTCAATTAATGCCTGATGTTGCAAGAGCGCAAGGACTTACTGTAAATGCGACAGTCGACGAACGCAAAGACTTCGAGCGCTGTGCATACGGATCTGCAAGACTCTTGAGTAAAGTTTGCATTCCGGAGGCAAGAAAAATCCTTAATAAACACAATCTCACATACAATGAAAGCGACCTATGGTTCCGTCTGTTTGTTCTACACGTTTATCATGCAGGAGCAGGAAATGTAGCCGCGGTAATGAATAAAATCCAACCAAAAATCGGTTCACAACAAATTATCCTTGACATGTGGCAAAATACTGCAGGTGGATTTGGAAATAATTCTCAAAATTATTCTCAGTTAGCACTTGCAGCGCAGTTGATACTGCACGATATGGTTTACGAACAATGTGATGAAATCTCCGCTTGCTCAGCTCGTTAGTCTGGAATAAATTTTATCGAAATTGAATTAACACAATGTCTTGTGTTTGTTTCAGTAAATCCTTCTCCTTCAAAAACGTGACCTAAATGTCCTTTGCAGTTGCGACAGATAATTTCAACTCTCCTTCCATCTGCATCCAAAACGCGCTCAACATTCATTTCAATGTTTGAATCGAATGCCGGCCAACCGCAACCAGAATTAAATTTGCTCTTACTGGTGTAAAGTGCAGCCTCACAGCGCTTGCAAACATAGGTTCCAGCCTCATAAAACTTATCGTAAACTCCAGTGAAAGGATATTCAGTTCCTTTATTTTCAATTACGTAACGTTCTTCAGAAGAAAGTTGATTCCAGTTTTCAGGATTGAGTGGCATTTATTTTTCGTTTTAGATAACCTGACTCAATAACCAAATCAGAAGGCAAATTGTTCGTATAGAGACCTCCTGTCCCTAAACCTTGTGGGATTTTGATGGAGTAATTTGCAGTAAATTGGGCAATTGCATTTAAACCGATTGAAGATTCCAAAGCAGAAGTCATCCACCAATCAATTTTTCGTTCTTCCGCTAATTCAATCCACTCAGAACAACCGATAAATCCACCATGTAAACTAGGTTTTAAGATTATGAATTGTGGCTTTATTAAATCAAGTAATTCAATTTTTCGTTCTTTTTCGAAAATGCCAATTAATTCTTCATCCAAGGCAATCGGAATGATGTTTTCATTGCAAAGTTCAGACATTAGTTCCCAATTTCCTGCTTGAATCGGTTGCTCGATTGAATGAACTTCCAGTTTTTTTAACTTTTTCAAAACCTCTCTGACATTGAATTCATCAAAAGCGCCATTGGCATCCACCCGAATGGTAATTTGATTCGAATCAAATTCTTTGCGCAATTCTGAAATCAATTCCAACTCATCCTCAATAGCAATTGCACCTATTTTGAGTTTTATAGTGCTATAACCAAGTTCGAGTTTCTCCTGGATTTGAATTCTCATTTCCGATTTCGTTCCCATCCAAATCAAACCATTAATTGGAATTTCAGATTCACCAATTGCGAACGTATTTTTAAAAATCAATCCACTTCCTCCATTCAAATAATCAAGAATTGCGGTTTCAACTCCAAAAACGAGTGAAGGGGAATTTCGAAATTGAGAATTAACTTTTGATAAGATTTCTTGATATTTAATTGGTTGAATCAGATTTTCTTTCAGATAAGCAACTAACCTTTGAATTTGAGTTTCATAGGATTCTTCACCCATAAAATCAATAGACAATGCTGGGATAACGCTAAATTCACCAAAACCAAAATCCCCTTGCTCATCATTCAATTTAATAATCCAAGATGGTTTTGAGTGGAGCACTCCCCTGCTCGTTCCGCTTGGTTTCTTAAATTGAAGATCTAACTTTTGAACTGAAATTTCCATTATTTCATCCAACGGTCATACCACATTTGAAACATCAACAAATACCACATTTTCACATCGTATTCCTTTTTTCCTTTGTAAAAAGC
>JBMLTP010000166.1:2387-4170 GCA_049239885.1 Crocinitomicaceae bacterium | reverse complement strand
AATTTTCACAAACACCTCCATTGATTTATTTCATGTCGTTTGGATTGATTACCTCCTTACAATTTTATGGGTAGTGATCTTAATGAACTCTTTAAATATGCTTGATAATATGGACGGAATAACAGGAACAACTGTTTTTTTTACGCTTCTTTCTTGTTTGTTTTGTTGTTATTTCATTGGGAATTCTGAAGAGCCCTATTGGATTTTTACAATTGTTGCCATGTTGGGAGCACTTGTTGGATTTTTGAGATATAATATCAATCCTTCGAAAATCTTTATGGGTGATGCCGGTAGTCAATTTATCGGTTTGTTTGTGGCTTTCTTTACAGTCAAATATTTGTGGAATTTAGGTTCAATTACACAAAATCATTCTTGGGTGAGTTTACTAATTACTTTGACTGCATTAACTCCAGCAGCAGCAGACACACTCACAGTAGTTGTTAATCGTTTAAAAGCAGGTAAATCTCCTATGGTTGGAGGTAAAGATCATACAACACATCATCTCGTTTATGCTGGTTTTTCTGACCGACAGGTATGGTATGTTTTTACATTAATTGGGTTTTTATCCTTTTTACTTAGCGTTCTCATAATCTATCTTGTTCGTCATAATTCAATTTTTATTACTCCAATTTTCGTTTTATTCTTTCTTGTCGTTTTTTATCTTCTGTTTCGAAATACATTACGATATCACGAGCCAAAAAAATGAGTTGTGATTAAAAAAATAAAATTTTCAAGCATTTTATTATTATTTCTTTTTTTGAGCGCTTGTACGGATCAATCGATAGAAAGCAATAATTATCATAAAAAAAACACAAGATCCTATTCTTTTCCAACGATTCCAAAATCAATGCTTTTTTTTGGAAGGACTATCAATCTTGAAGATGAAGATATCCGCGAACGTCTCGATCGAGAAATCATAACTAATGTATATTTTCAAAGCTCTACAACTTTTGCGTTGAAAAGAGCAAATCGATTCTTTCCAGAAATAGAAAAAATATTATCCGAGGAACATGTTCCAGAGGATTTTAAGTATTTAGCTGTAATCGAAAGCAATCTATCGGAGGTATCGAGTCCGGTTGGAGCAAATGGTTTCTGGCAATTTATGCCTTTCACTGCAAAAGAGTATGGTTTAGAAATGAATGATGAAGTTGATGAGCGTATGAATTTAACTAAAAGCACCCGTGCAGCTTGTTCGTTCATTAAAAATGCTCACAAAATATTTGGAGATTGGGTAAATGCCTGTGCGTCCTACAACCGCGGAATCGGAGGTGTTCAGTCGGATATGAAATGGCAGAAAACCGATCATTATTTTGATACTGACATGAACAATGAAACGGGAAGGTATGTTTTTAGAATCATGGCGATGAAATTGATTATGGAAAATCCAAAACGTTATGGTTTTGACATCCCGAAATCCCAACTTTACAAACCATTTAAAATTAAAAAAATCAAAATTGATAATGAGATTTCAAATCTTGCAGATTGGGCTCAAACAAAAGGGATCAATTTGAAAATTCTGAGAAAATTAAATCCTTGGTTGATTTCAAATAAGTTAACAACCCATCCTATTGAGTACATTTTAAAATTGCCTTCAAAGAATGAGAATCTGAAAAATTTCAATTCGTACAATTAAATTAAATGGCAGAAAAGCAAACTGATTTACGGGTTGATAACGATCAGGAGTATATCACGGTATACGGTGCGCGTGAACATAATTTAAAAAACATTGACCTTTCAATTCCACGAAATAAACTTATCGTTTTTACCGGATTGAGCGGAAGTG
>JBMLTP010000166.1:0-2377 GCA_049239885.1 Crocinitomicaceae bacterium | reverse complement strand
CTCACTGGCATTTGATACGATTTTTGCGGAAGGTCAACGGAGATACATTGATACATTTTCGGCATATGCACGTCAATTTATTGGAGGTTTAGAAAGACCGGATGTAGATAAAATAAATGGCTTGAGTCCTGTAATTTCCATTGAGCAAAAAACCGTTTCTCGATCCCCCCGTTCAACAGTTGGAACAATAACCGAACTATACGATTTCCTACGATTGCTTTTTGCACGAGCCTCAACGGCCTACTCCATGAATACGAACGAACCAATGGTAAAGTATTCGGATGAAGCTATTGTAAAACTCATTCAACGCGATTTTTCGGACAAAAAAGTGGTGTTTCTAGCACCAAAAATCAAAGGTCGTAAAGGACATTATCGTGAGCTTTTTGAACAGATTCTTAAAAATGGCTTCAACAAAGTTCGAGTAGACGGGAAATTACAAGACATCGAAAAAGGAATGCGTTTGGATCGTTACAAAATCCACGATATTGAAGTGGTTGTGGATCGATTGGTTATTGGTCAAGCAGAATCAACTCGCATTTACAATTCAATTGTGACCACTATGAAAATGGGCGATTCAAGCATGTTGGTAATGGATTTTGAAAGTGGAAAAATGCGTCATTACAGTCGCTCGTTGATGTGTCCTACAACTGGAATTAGCTATCCAGATCCTGAACCAAATTTATTCTCCTTTAATTCTCCACGCGGTGCCTGTCCGAGTTGCAATGGGCTTGGGGAAATTTCCGAGGTGGATTTAAATAAAATTATACCTAATCCAGCGATTTCCTTAAAAAAAGGTGGTTTCGCTCCGCTTGGTGAATACAAACGAACTTGGATTTTTGAGAAAATCGATTCAATCCTAATCAAAAATGGAATCGATGGAAATACAGCTATCCAAGAATATGATTCAGAACTTCTGAATTTTCTGCTTTATGGTAACGAAGGAATGGAAATTTCGCCGAAATCAAATGTTGAAACGTTCGAAGGAATTATTCAGTTCATGACGCGTTATACCGAGGAAGGAAATAGCGCCATCCAACGATGGGCAATGAGTTTTATGAATAAAAAACAATGTCCTGATTGCAATGGATCTAGATTGAGAAAAGAGTCCTTGCATTTTAAAATTGGGGATCAACATATCGGCGATTTATCCCAGATGGAGTTAAATGAATTATGGAATTGGTTTTCAGAAATTGAATCCAAACTTGATTCAGATAAAAATCAAATCGCCATTGAAATTATCAAGGAAATTAGATCAAGATTACGTTTTATTTTGGATGTTGGATTAGACTATTTAGCGCTGAATCGCTCCTCAAAAAGTCTTTCCGGAGGTGAAGCACAACGAATTCGCCTAGCCACCCAAATTGGAACAGAACTTTTGAATGTGCTATATATTCTGGATGAACCCTCCATTGGGTTACATCAAAGGGACAACACCAAGTTAATTCAATCCTTAAAAAAACTTCGAGATACAGGAAACACTGTTTTGGTTGTTGAGCACGACAAGGAAATGATTGAAGAAGCTGATTTTGTGGTGGATATTGGTCCAAAAGCAGGAATTCACGGTGGACAAATTGTTTCACAGGGAAATATAAATCAAATATTAAAATCAGATTCGCTCACAGCTCAATATTTGAACGGTAAAAAATCAATTGAAGTTCCGAAATCGAGAAGAAAAGGAAATGGAAATGAACTCCGTCTTTTTGGAGCGAAAGGACATAACTTAAAAAATGTCAATCTAACGATTCCTTTGGGAACTTTTACTTGTGTGACGGGAGTTTCAGGATCTGGAAAATCTTCGCTAATTAATTACACGCTTTACCCAATCCTATTAAAACACATTTATGATGGGGTAAGAATTCCTTTGGATTATCAAAAAATTGAAGGACTTGAACATATTGATAAAGTGATTGAAATAGATCAAAGTCCTATTGGCAGAACACCACGCTCAAATCCTGTCACTTACACGAAAGTTTTTGACGAAATCCGAAGTTTGTTTGCTTCCTTACCTGAATCTCAAATTCGGGGATACAAAGCTGGTCGGTTTTCCTTTAATGTCGCTGGTGGGAAATGTGAAACATGCAATGGAGGTGGTTTGAAGCTCATTGAAATGAATTTTCTTCCGGATATTTATGTTGAATGTGAAACGTGCAATGGCAAACGATATAACCGTGAAACATTAGAAGTTCGATACAAAGGAAAATCCATTTCAGATGTATTAAATATGACCATCGAGGATGCAGTTGTGTTTTTTGAAAATCATCCGAAGATATTTCGAATTCTAGACACTTTAAAAAGTGTCGGCTTAGGATATTTGACACTAGGGCAGTCTTCGACCACGCTTTCGGGAGGTGAAGCGCAACGAATCAAATTGGCTTCT
>JBMLTP010000165.1:0-14645 GCA_049239885.1 Crocinitomicaceae bacterium | reverse complement strand
CCGTTAACGGTAGATTACCGCGAGAAATATGCAGCAGCAGGAAGATTTCCAGGTGGATTCTTCCGAAGAGAAGCGCGTCCTTCTGAAACGGAGATTTTAGTTATGCGTTTGGTAGATAGAGCTTTACGTCCATTATTTCCAGATGATTACCATGCGGAAGTTCAGGTGATGATTCAGTTACTGTCATATGATGGCGTAAATAATCCAGATGCGTTGTGTGGATTTGCAGCTTCTGCGGCAATCGCTGTTTCTAACATTCCATTTAACGGACCAATGTCCGAAGTAAGAGTTGGACGTGTTGATGGCCAATACATACTTAATCCGACAATGGCTGAAATGGCATTATCTGATATCGATATCGTAATTGCCGGAACAATGAAAGACATTAACATGTTGGAAGGCGAAATGCAAGAGATTTCTGAGGCTGAATTGGTTGAAGTTTTCAAAATTGCGCATGCATCAATTAAGGAACAATGTCAATTTCAATTAGACTTAGCAGCTGAGATTCCAACAGCAAATCCGAAGAGAGAATATTCGCACGAAAATCACAACGAAGATGTAAAAGCGAAGGTTTACGAACTTGCGATGGAAAAATGCAAAGATGTTGCTCGTATGGGTCTGGCTAACAAGGCAAAAAGAACAGAATTGTTCGATGAAATAAAATCGGAAGTTAAAGCCGCATTTACAGAGGAAGAACTTGTTGAAGTAGGAAAATTCATTTCTCCTTATTTTTCGCAAGTTAAGAAAAAGGCAGTTCGTTGGGTGATGTTGAATGAGCGTAAACGTTTAGACGGACGTAATTTTGACGAAATCAGACCAATTTGGGCTGAGGTGGATTATTTACCAATGGTTCACGGTTCTGCAGTATTTACACGTGGTGAAACCCAATCACTAACAACCTTAACTTTAGGTGGTAAAATGGATGAGCAATTAATCGATGGTGCGACATTCCAAGGAACTGAGAAGTTTTTATTACATTACAATTTCCCTCCATTTTCAACAGGTGAAGCAAAACCACTTCGTGGAACATCAAGAAGAGAAATTGGTCACGGAAACTTAGCACTAAGAGCTTTGAAGCCAGTACTTCCAGCTGATAATGCATACACAATTCGATTAGTTTCTGATGTTTTAGAATCGAATGGTTCTTCTTCTATGGCAACTGTATGTGCAGGAACTCTTGCACTTATGGATGGTGGTGTGCAAATTAAAGCGCCTGTATCAGGAATCGCAATGGGATTGGTAGCAGATGAAGGTAAATTTGCAGTTCTTTCTGATATCTTGGGTGATGAAGATCATTTAGGAGATATGGACTTTAAAGTTACAGGAACAGCTAAAGGAATTACGGCTTGTCAAATGGACATTAAAGTAGATGGTCTTCCATACGAAGTTTTGATTCAAGCATTGGATCAAGCAAGACAAGGTCGTTTACATATTTTAGAGAAAATTACAGAAACCATTTCTTCACCGAGAACTACGTTTAAGCCACAAACGCCTCGTATTGAAGCATTCAATGTTCCAAATGAAATGATTGGTGCCATTATCGGACCTGGAGGTAAAATTATTCAAGGTTTGCAAAAAGAAACGCATACGACAGTCACAATCGAAGAATTACCAACTGGTGAGGGTAGAGTTCAAATTCTATCTAACAATGGTGATGATATGAACGAAGCCATTCGCCGAATTCGTTTAATCGCTTTCCCTCCAACAGTTGATGAAGGTGCTACCTATACCGGTAAGGTGAAATCAGTAAAAGATTTCGGTTGTTTCGTTGAAATTTTACCTGGAACAGATGGTTTAATTCATATTTCAGAATTCAACTGGGAGAAAGTTGCCAAAATGGAAGATGTTGTGAAAGAAGGCGACGTGCTTGATTTCAAAGTTGTTGGAAAAGATCCGAAAACAAAAAAATGGAAACTATCTCGTAAAGTATTATTACCGAGACCAGAGCGCAAGGAAGAAACTCCTCAAGCTTAATTAACAACTTGAATTAAGTTATAAACAAAGGCGGCTTCAGTCGCCTTTTTTGATTTTTACACAACATGAATTTGACATTGAATGGTTATTTTTGTGCAAAAATTTAAAATGAAAAATATAATTCTCGTTCTGTTATTTACTTCAACATTTATTAAAGGATTTACTCAAGTTCTCATGACTGGAACTGGGTCATATTCTCAAAATTTCGATGCTTTATTAAATACAGGTTCAGTAAATAATTGGGTTGACAATAGCACAATTTCAAGCGTGTTTTCACAACGCACTTCTACAAGTACTACTTATGCTGCTGGTACAGGAAGTTTATCGACTGGTGGTCTATACAGTTTTGGGGCAACAGGATCAACAGAACGAGCATTGGGAACAGTTGGGTCATCGAATTTGACTTCAGGTGGTAATTTCGCTCATGGTGTTTTACTTCAAAATACATCTGGATTTAGCATTAATGCGTTGAATGTTACTTACACTTTGGAGCAATGGAGAAATGGGGGGAATACAAATCCAAATACCATTACTTTCTGGTATAAAGTTTCCTCAACTGCAATTTCAAGTGTAACCCCAGGGTCAAATACTGGATGGACAGCTGTATCTATTTTAAATGCTACAAGTCCAATAAATACAGCTACATCGGGCCCTTTAGATGGAAATAATTCATTGAATAGGGTGACCTTGTCGAATGTCGCAATTCCGAATTTGGTAATTCCGAATGATTCGTTCATTATGCTTCGTTGGTATGATCCTGACCACACCGGTTCAGATCATGGATTAGGAATTGATGATTTATCACTTGATTGGACTGTTTGTACTTCCCCAATAAACTTCTATTTAGATAGTGATGGAGACTTATTCGGGAATCCTGGTTCAGTGATTCAATCGTGTGTTGCTCCAACAGGATATGTTACCAATGATTCAGATTGTGACGATGCAAATGCATTGATAAATCCAAATACCGTTTGGTATTCTGATCTTGATGGGGATACTTATGGAAATCTTAATGCAACTTTTACAGGATGTATTGCGCCGTTGGGTTTTGTTTTGAATTCAACGGATTGTGACGATAATAGTGCAAGTGTAAATGCTCTTTCCACTTTTTATCAAGACTCTGATCAGGATGGTTTTGGAAATCCGGCTGTTTCAGTTTCAAATTGTGGGCAACCTACTGGTTATGTTATTAATTCAACCGATTGTAATGATAATGATAATAGTGTAAATGCTATTTCGACTTGGTATCAAGATAGTGATAATGACGGCTTTGGAAATCCAGCTATTTCGGTTTCAAATTGCGGTCAACCAGCGGGATATGTTGCCAATAATACAGATTGTGATGACTCAAATTCATCCATAAATTCAAGTGCAACTGAAATTGCAGATAACATTGATAATGATTGCGATGGCTTAACGGATGAAGGCTTTGCAATCTTAACGTGGTATTTAGATAATGATCAAGACGGTTTTGGAGGAATTGATTCAGTTCAATCCATTCTTTCTCCTGGGACAAATTACATTTTAATTGATGGTGACTGTAACGATCAAGATTTATCTATTAATCCAAATGCTCAGGAAATATGTGATTCAATCGATAACAATTGTGATGGTTTAATTGATAATGGATTAACTTTCTTTACTTATTACGTTGATGCAGATGGCGATACATACGGTAGCACAAATGATTCAATTGTTGCTTGCTCTCAACCAACTGGTTATGTTTTAAATAACACGGATTGTGACGACTCGAATGCATCTATTAACCCAGGGGCAACGGATGTTCCTGTAAATGGTATCGATGAAGATTGTAATGGAGTTGATGCACCACTTATTCCTTTATTACTTGGTCTCTATGAATTTACGCAGGCATCCGCATGTCCGGTAACTTCTACATCTGTTTCTAACCAACCAACCGGGGCAACCTTTGGTGATTTTGGAACTCAAAATACAATTTGTTCTCCAGCTGCAAATGTATTTAATAACAGTAGTTGGAATTTAACTCAGAATTTGGATAGCACTGAGTTTAATGAATTTTCAATTCAAGCATCAGATTGCAAAACATTAAATCTAGATAGAATAGCATTCAATCATCGTTGCAGTGGCACGGGCGGAACACCAACTTGGATTATTCGATCAAGTTTGGATAATTATTCTTCAACTATTGCAAGTGGTCTATCCGGAAACAACAATAACGTAAACTTAGATGACACAGTTTTCTTAAATTCAGGTTTTCAGGGTATCTCTCAAGTGACTTTTAGATTTTACATTACTGGAATCGGTCAAACTGGATCAACATGGAGAATGGATAACGTATCAGTTTATGGTAATATTTTATCTTTAACTCCTCAACTTTATTATGCTGACGGCGATGGCGACGGATACGGAAATCCACTTGTTGATTCGTTGGCGTGTTCTGTTCCTCAAAACTTTGTTTTGGACAATACCGATTGTGATGATGCGAATAATTTTATTAATCCATTGACAATATGGTATTTAGATAGTGATGGAGATCAAATTGGAGATTCAACTCAGACATTTATCGGTTGTTCATCCCCAGTTGGTTATGTTTTGGATGCAGGAGATTGTGATGATAATAACGTTCAAATTTTTGGCCCCGTTACTTATTACTTGGATAATGATGGTGATACTTTTGGAGAAACATCATCTGCTCAAACGTCATGTCAAAATCCAGGTGTTGGTTATGTTACCGTTGGTGGCGATTGCAATGATTCGGATCCTTTGATTAATCCAAACGCAATTGAAATTTGTGATGGAATTGATAATGACTGTGATGGTTTGGCTGATGATGGACTTGTATTCGCTATGTATTATGTGGATGCAGATGGTGATGGATTTGGTGACGAAGCAACTGGTGCTGAATCTTGTTCTCAACCACAAAATACGATAACTGTTGGTGGGGATTGTGATGATGCAAACGACCAAATTTATCCAGGTGCGACTGAGATTTGTGATGCTGTTGATAATGATTGTGATGGCAGTACTGATGAAGGATTAACTTTCATTACGTATTACACGGATGCTGATAATGATGGCTTCGGAACAGGGTCAACAGGATTGAGTTTCTGTGAAAATCCAGGCCCTGGATTCAGCACGAATAACCAAGATTGTGATGATGCAAATGGTCAAGTTAATCCAAATGCAACTGAAATTTTAGATAATGGAATAGATGAGAATTGTGATGGTGTTGATGGTTATTTGGGAATTCAAGTAATTTCTGATATGAATGTTATGGTCAGTCCTAATCCAAATGCTGGTTCATTTACTATTGAGTTTAATCAACTAGTAACGAATGCAGAAATCAATTTGACTGACTTGAACGGAAAAATTGTTCGTGTTTATCAGTTGAGTGGGGATTCAATTCAAATCTCGGATAGTAAATTGGAAAAAGGCGTTTATTTGCTAAATGTTTCAACACAAGGAAATACACTAATTGAGCGTATTATAGTTCAATAAAATTTTATAAATGTAAATGGAGAAGGTCGTTTTTTATGCGACCTTTTTCCGTTTATGAACCTTATTTTTTGTTTGAACGGAATATTAACCGATTACCAAATAATAAACATTAATTCTTAAGGCAAATCTTAAATTTGTAAATTGATCACAATAAATAAATATCGAATGAAACTTCTCTTTTTAGCATCATTTTTTGTTTTAACCATTTTCAGTTCTTACGCACAATCTTATTGGCAACAAGAGGTGAATTATAAAATCCAAGTCAAATTAGACGATGTAAATCATATGTTGTCCGGATACGAAGAGTTTGAGTATATCAACAATTCCCCAAATAGTTTGGATCGCATTTATATCCATTTGTGGCCAAATGCATATCGAAATGGTAAATCAGCATTGGCGAAACAGCAATATGCAGAAGGAAAGAAAATCCTTCGATTTGGTGATCAAAAGGATTTAGGTTGGGTTGATTCCTTAGATTTCAAAGTAGATGGAAAGTCTGTAAAATGGTTTAATAAACTAGAGCATCAAGATATTTGTGTCATAATGTTGCCTAATAGTCTCAAAAGCGGTGAAAGAATTCGTATTTCAACACCATTCAAAGTGAAAATTCCATCAGGAGAAATTTCTCGCTTAGGTCACATCGGACAATCATATCAAATTACGCAGTGGTATCCAAAGCCCGCAGTTTATGATAAAAATGGGTGGAACGCAATGCCTTATTTGAATCAAGGTGAATTTTATTCGGAATTTGGTTCCTTTGATGTTCAGATTACCTTGCCATCCAATTACGTAGTTGGAGCAACTGGTGATTTGCAGACTGCCTCAGAGATTGATTTTTTAAATAAAAAAGCAAAAGAAACAGAGAATCAAATTCCTGATTTTTTAATGAAACCTCAAGGTCGGAATGGAAAAACCGAATTTCCTGAATCCTCAACCGAATGGAAAACGATTCAATACAAGCAATCAAAAGTGCATGATTTTGCCTGGTTCGCAGACAAACGCTACGGAGTATTGAAAGGGGAAGTAGAATTACCTCATTCAAAACGAAAAGTGACCTCTTGGGCAATGTTTGTTCCTCATAATACAATTCACTGGCAGCATGCGATTGAATACATAAACGATGGAACTTATTACTATTCACTTTGGAATGGCGATTATCCCTATAATCAAGTGACTGCAGTTGACGGGACAATCAGTGCAGGTGGTGGAATGGAATATCCAAATGTGACTGTAATTGGAAATTCAAGTTCGAAAGAAGAATTAGAAGTTGTTATCGTTCATGAAGTTGGTCACAATTGGTTCTATGGAATTTTAGGTTCAAACGAGCGCGTTCATGGTTGGATGGACGAAGGAATGAATACCTTGAATGAAATGCGTTACATGACAACGAAATATCCCAAGAACAAGAACATGTCGGATATGATTTTGCAAGGTCGTTTTCATTTTGAGGATTTGAGTCACCATGACATGGGAGATATTAGTTCGCGCTTTTTGTCTGTTATTGGTGAAGATCAACCAATTGAAACGCATTCAGCAGATTTTACTTCTGCGAATTATGGCGTAACGATGTATCAAAAAACTGGACTTGTTTTCTTTTATCTCAAGGATTATTTAGGCGAGGAACTTTTCAATAAAGCAATGAGCAATTACTTCGAAGAGTGGAAATTCAAACATCCGCAGCCGGAGGACATGAAAAAATCGATTGAAACAACAACCGGAAAAGATTTATCTTGGTTATTTGGAGATTTAATTCAAACGACACGCCATGTTGACTACAAGATTAAAAAAGTCAAGAAAGATAAGTTGACAAATACGACCAATGTGACAATTAAGAATGTTGGACAAGTTAAAGGACCAATTGAAGTAAACGCTTTGAAAGGAGACGACGTTATTCAAACAAAATGGTTAGAACCTTCCAAAAAAGGAACAGTTTTATTCAATGGAACAGATTTTAAGTCTATAGCTATTGACAGAAGCAAAGACATACCAGAAGTAAATCGAGGAAATAACGTCTGGACAGAAAACAAGTTGTTTCACAAAATTGAACCTTTAAAATCTGAATTTTTAATTGGTGATCACGAATCAGGAAAGACCAATTTGTTTTGGCTTCCGACAATTAGTGGAAATAGTTACGATAAATTGATGTTAGGTGTTGCAGTGCATAACTTGGGAGTTCCTTTCAAGCAATTTCAATACCTCGTCGCTCCTCAGTTTTCCTTTGGGCGCAAGAACGTAGCAGGAATTGCCGAATTGAGTTATTCATTTTTACCGGTAAATGGCATCAAACTTTCAAAATTTGGAGTCTCAGTGAAGAATTTCGGAAATGGCGAAGATAGAGATGGTTTTTTATTGGCTGTTAGCCCATATTGGAATGCGAAACTAGGTAATCGAGGTCGAGCCAAAGCAACTTCTCATAATTTGTTGGTTCAAGCCATCTATAGAAAAGACCGTTTTCCAACTTTTGATTTTAATCAGCGGGGTGCCTTTACTCAATATGATTATAATGTGAATTTACCAGATCACAAATTCAATATGCGCTTACGATTGGATTACATGCAAGGCGAAGATAATCAAGAGCAGTTGGGGCGATTCTCGACTTCCACAACCTATAAATACCGTTACTTGAAAAATAAAATGGATCGATGGATTGAGATGCGTGCATTCTTTGGAACGAATTTTATTTATGAAAGCGCCAATGGGGTTGGAAATTCAGCTTATCAAATGTCACTTAGTGGTGCACGAGGTTACCAAGATTTGTTTTTGGAAGATTACGATTTCGCACGAAACGCAACATCTGGTTTTTGGAATCAACAAAGAGCCGATAACTTTGGTGGATTTCACAGCACATCTGGTTTCGGAACAACTAGTTTTTGGATGACAACAGCTAATGCTTATGTTCAATTACCAATCAAACCGAATTTGTTCGGTATTTTTGGTGATGTAGGAGCATTTTACAACGGAACTTCTGTTCAAACTGCTTGGAATACCGGACTTGGAATTCGTTTTTCAAGTGTTTTAGGGGTTTATTTTCCATTGCTTCGTAGCGAAAATATGGGCACGGATTTTTACAAAAATTATGGAGAACAAATTCGTTTCTCTTTACGTTTGAACATTGTCAACAAAGGATTGAAAATTGGTAATTTATTATAATTTAAATAATTAAAAATGACAGAGCAAAACAACACTGGTGGCAACAAAATTTCATTCGGTAAATTATTTTGGCCAAGCTTTTTAGCCGTGTTTATTGCCGGATTAGTGGGAATGATTTTCTTCTTCCTTGTTTTAGGTGGAATAATTGGTTCCTTCAGTGAATTTGGGCCAGAACCGATGGCATTAAAAGATAAAACGATCTTGCATCTGAAGCTCAATGGAACCATTTTGGAAAAAGGAAAATCAGAATTCGATCCAATGAGTTTTGAAATGACTGAGAACCCTGGACTTCCGGACATTCTATTCGCACTTGATAAAGCCAAAAAAGACGAACGAATCAAAGGACTATTTATTGATATTGGTGAAGTTTTTTGCGGAATGGCAACTGCTCGTGAAATCCGATCAGCTATCAATGATTTCGAGAAAAGTGGAAAATTCGCGGTTGCCTACAATTCGGGAGAATATGTTTCTCAAAAGGAATATTACATCAGTTCTGCAGCCAAAGAATCATATGGATTTCCAACTTCGGCTTTCCAAATGACTGGTCTTGGGGGAGAGTTGATGTTTTTTAAAGGTTTGTTGGATAAACTCGATGTAGAAGTTGAAATCATCAGAGGGAAGAACAACGATTTCAAGAGTGCAGTGGAGCCTTTCTTTCGAACGAACATGAGTGATTCAAGTCGTGTGCAAATTGAACGTTATATGAACTCGATGTGGGAAGACATGCGAAATGACATTGCCGCAGATCGCAAAATAGATTCGGAAGAGTTGAATGTAATTGCTGATTCGATGAAAATTAAACGTGCTGAAGATGCTGTAGAATTTAAATTACTCGATGGAGTCAAATACCGCGATGAGGTGATGGCACTTTTGATGAAGAAAGTGGGCGTTGATGCAGAGGAAGACTTGGAGCTACAGAACTTTGAAAAGTATGCGAAAAAATCATTTTACGAAGATCAACTCCTGACGAAATCAGAAAACCCTGGTGTTGCGGTAATTTTAGCCGAAGGAGATGTTGCAACGGAAGGTGAAGGCTTAACTTCCGCTGAAATTTGCAAGCTTTTCAAGAAAGTGCGAAATGAAAAGTCAATCAAAGTAGTTGTTTTCCGAATCAACAGTCCGGGTGGAAGCGCCTTGGCGAGTGAAGAAATTTGGAGAGAAGTGAATTTGACCAATAAAGTGAAAAAAGTTGTTGTTTCGATGGGAGATGTTGCAGCTTCAGGAGGTTATTACATTGCATCACCAGCGTATAAGATTTTTGCTGAGCCAACAACAATTACGGGTTCTATCGGTGTTTTTGGAATGATTCCCTACACAGGTAAAATGCTCGAAAACAAATTGGGAATTTCCTTTGATCGCGTAAGCACGAATCAACATGCGGTTTTATCAACCAATCGTAAATTAACACCTATGGAATTGGCAATAACGCAGGAAGAAGTAGATCAAATCTATGATCAATTTTTACAGCGCGTATCCGATGGACGTAAAATGACCAAAGAACAAGTTAACGTAATTGCTCGTGGTCGTGTTTGGACAGGACGTGACGCTCTGAAAATTGGTTTGGTAGACCAACTCGGTGGGTTGAATGACGCAATTGCTTTTGCAGCAAGTGAAGTAGATTTGAAAAACCCGAAAGTCTTGTATTATCCATTGAAAAAAGAAGACAAACTAGGTGAATTGATTGAATTAATCCAAGACCAAGAAGATGATGAATCGGTAAGTATCAAATCCCAAAAAATCCCACAAGAATTGATGGATTATTATACTTCCATAAAAAAGATTGAACGTATGCGAGGGATTCAGATGCGCTTGCCGTTTGAGGTGAGGATGGATTAAGTTTTTATCTTAATACAAAAAACCAAACAACCACAGCGGTATTTTTTCTTGGAAGCCAATTTCTATGTCATCGGCGGCGATGAAAGCATTTTGTAATCCTTGAATTTGCTCTTTGGTTTTGTGTTTTCCTCCGATTTCAAATGTGAGTTCTCGATTAATTTTAAAGTCGCCAACATCTGTATATTCAACCATATGTTTGTGCGCGAGTTGGTTAGCAAAAAATGTTTCCCTCACATGTCCGATTTGCACGTTTTGTGGCGCGATTGTATAGAGTAAATTGGTATTATCAAGGTATAACTTATCAGGTTTTTGCAAGCGTGTAATTCCTTTGGCATCTTTGAAAAGCTGCATGGTTAACCCACTTTCTTCCAAATAATGGAAATAGGAAATCAATGTATTTCGATTGATTCCAATTCGCTCTGCTAACTTGGTGACATTCGGTTTGAAAGGAACGGAAGAGGAAATAACCAACAATAATTGTTTCAATTTTATGATATAGGAAGGATCGACCTGACGCAAAGTAGGTAATTCAATTTCCAAAATAAAATTCACAATTTCTTCCAACCGTTGATCATACGTGTTTGGATTCTCACGAAAAAATGGATAATAACCTGTTTTTAGATAGCTAGAAAAGTATTTAATAGGTTGAATTTTCTGAACTATTTCCGAAGCGATTTTTCCGTGGTTCTTAATGATTTCATTTAGCGTAAGTGAACTGAATTCAAAACCATATTCTAAATTGAGGTATTCTCGAAATGAAAGACCTTGCATAGAATACATGACTGCTCTTCGACTTAAATCTGCCCGCGCATTTAATATCTCCAATAACGAAGAACCTGTAAATACAATCTGTACTTCTGGAAAGTCGTCGTATATATTCTTCAATTCTTGCGCCCAGTTTGGATATTTGTGAATTTCATCGATGAATAATTTTTTCCCTCCACGTTTCACGAAGTCGTCTACAAAATCAGCTAGGTTTTGTTCGCTAAACCAAATGTTGTCAAGTGAAACATATAATGCTGTTTCGTCATTGGCATGATGTAATTTTAGGTATTGCAGTAAAATGGTGGTTTTACCTATTCCCCTTGGTCCGCGAAGTCCAATTAATCGATCTGTCCAGTCAATTTCAAAGAATATATTTCTTATAAAGCTGACTTGGGCTGATGATAATTTTTTTCGATATCGTTCAAATAAAATATTCATTTGTTAATCTATTAGTCAAAAATACGAATTAATAGTTAATTAACAAATCATATAATACATGTATTAGTTAATATAGTAATTAAAATAAATTTAAAACGCTTAATATATTAAGCAATAAAAAGACTGTATAATATCAATTCATTTAGATTATATTTCATAAAAAATACACTTTTATGTCGTTTTCACAAACAAAATACTTTAACCCAGAGTCAATTTAGATCAAAATAAAATCAAGAATGAGGCCTTTTAAAGACCTTATTCTATTTATTGAGGTAAACAAACTACATTGATTTCTTTCGATGTTTTCCCACCATCATGATTAATTTCTACCTCTACTAAAATCTTTACATTAGTTGTATCTGTCACATTGTTTATCCAATGCTCGTGGAAACTATATGTTTCAGCGTGATCGCTAGCCGACTTTGAAAGTAAGGTTGCACCTGTTGTTTGATTTATCATATTCAATGAGTAACCGTGCAATTCTCCGTCGCCTTTGATTGTTCCTTCAGCATGAAGTTCCTCACCAAACAAAATGGTGTCACCCTCATTTGGTTCTATTATGTTAATTTCTGCTGTTGTTGCTTCGTTGTGCTTATGACAACTGATTAGCAAAACAGTTATAGAGATAAAAATAAATTTTAAATTTTTCATTTTTTTGATGTTTTAAGTAAATAATTAATACTGATAGATCCACTAAATCTTTGACGTATGGTTCCATCATTTAGATTTTGATAAAGCGGATTTTGAATGTTTACGGACCATAGCCAACGGTATGTCAATAAATTGATACTAGCTCTGCTCGATAGCACAATTCCATCGTTTGATTTTCCGATTGTTTCGAATCCGTTGAGACGGCTAATCGCATGATGTTCGAAATTCATTCCCGCTGCTGCAATGAGACGAAAGGAGGAAATTTTGAAATTACGAAATACTTGACTTGCGGATTGAAAACTATTCCCGTATTGAAAACCAAATTGATCTTTTCCTTTGAACGAGTAGCTCATTTCCGTCTGCCAGCCCCAATATTTCGCAATCTGTTGTGTGTAATTCGAAAGCAGTAAATAATCCCAAGAACCTGTTCCTGGATATAGATTTTTTAATTCATTTGAATTTTCAGTTGTTTTTCCGAGTGGCGCCTTCACCCCAATTCCAAATGAAAGAAAATTTTTATTTACCCCGTTCGAGTCTCTGTCTTGAACAAGAATAAAATTCGAAATGATATTTGGATCTCCCATTCCAGAAATGAAATAACTTCCAAAATCTCGCTTTTGAAACGCTGATTGAAAAGGAAAAGAACCCAACAATTGAACACGCTCATGGAGTTGCGTTCTAAACTGAATTTCTTGCCCAAAAAGGAATTCACTCGAATGACGGACTCCATTCATGTAGGTTGAAAAACATCGGTAAGAACTCCGAAATCCGACAGTGTGAAATTTCGTCGAGGCAAAGAGTCCGATCGAAGCATTGCTGCTAACTCCTCCACAAATATCACAAGCGAAAGCATAAACGCCGATAACGAGCGTAAAAGCAGCTAAAATTACTCGCATAAAAATTGTAATTAATGTTTAATGTTGAAATTATTCAACGAAATAAAATAAATGACAAGATGCATTTTAATATAAAAAGCAATCATCAACTAAACATTAATAATTGACGATGGAGGATGGAAGAATTTGGAATTAACTTGAAAAAAGTAGGTATTCTGATAAATAAAATAAGAATCCTTATTGTCATCATGATTGATTTTTAATTCAAAATCATCCAATGTAAATGGAATAAAAAGAACTCCTTCGATAATTTTTAAATTCGAAAATGAACCTTCTTGTTTATCTTTTTGAGACTCAAGTTCGGACTCCGCCTTTTTCAACTGTTTTGCGAGGTAACATTTTCCATTACAATGCATTTCAGGCCGATTTTTATTCTCACATTCTTTGGCTGCTATCTTTTTTTGATTTACATAAAAATTTACTTGCCAAAAAACACTGTAAGCACTTTTGCTTAGGAGAATTGAAATAAATAAAATTGAAAAGCAAATTCTCATTAAAAACTATAGAGACAAAGTTAGATATTTTATCTGCTAATTGGAAAGTGAAAAAATAGAATAGTTAACTGATTTTCACCAATTAAATTGATTCCTGCTAAATTTGAAAAAAAAAGTTCATGAAAACCATCAAGACCATCATCATTGACGATGAACGTCTCGCAAGAGAGGAATTAAAATCGTTATTGCTTGATTTCATCGAAATCGAAATCGTTGATGAGGCCCAAAATGGACAGGAAGGAATTGAAAAGATTATGCAGCACAAACCTGATCTGATCTTTTTAGATGTCTCGATGCCAGGTATGACTGGATTTGAAATGCTAAAACAATTGGATGATGTTCCGCAAGTTATTTTTGTAACGGCTTTCGATGAACATGCATTAAAAGCATTTGATTTGCAGGCGATTGACTACATCTTGAAGCCGATAGATCCAGAACGATTAAGTCAGGCAATAAAAAAAGTTTCAATCGAAAACGCTGAAATTGATAATTTTGATTTTTCTGCTCGTGAAAATAAACTATTGGATCCACAAGACAAGGTTTTCATCAAAGATGGAGAAAAATGTTGGTTCATTGAACTTAATCGAGTTCGAATGATGGAATCAGATGGAAACTACGTGAAAGTTTATTTCGATCAATTTCGACCAATGGTTTTGCGTTCCTTGAATAATTTTGAAACCCGACTGAACCCCGAATATTTCTTTAGGGCAAATCGCAAGTTCATCATTAACCTAAATCATGTTGTAGCCATAGAAACATGGTTTAATGGTGGTCTGAAAGTTGAACTTTCAAAGGGTGAAAAAATAGAAATATCAAGAAGACAAGCAATTCGCTTTAAAGAAGTATTTTCAATTTAATTTTCTCGATTTGCATTTTTTTTGAAACCCAAAAATTTTTGAGGCGTATTAAGCTCATAATTAACATTTAAATTATGACAACTTACATTCAAAAATTAAGAAATAAA
>JBMLTP010000164.1:9111-12267 GCA_049239885.1 Crocinitomicaceae bacterium | reverse complement strand
CGACCAGTTTCATCATTGATTTTGTAGTCAAATTGATGCAAATAAGCTACTTGAATCCCTGATGTTTTATTCAAATGTATATTCAAACCTCCGAGAACCCGATTACGCTCAAAATAGGGCTCTTTATCAGTAAAGAAAAGTTCGTTGTTTAGATTTAAAGCAACAGAAAAATCCTTTTTTGAATGATAAAGTGGAACTGTGAGTCCTAGTCGATAACGATACCTGTTGCGATATCCCGAACTAGTGAACCGACTTTCAAGTCGATAGCGCTGTTCAATTTTGAATTTCCCTATTTTTTGCGAAAGCAAGACTTGTGGCCAAATCCGAAATTCATCGTTATTCTTAGGAAGCACAAAATCTCCTCCTTCACGGTAAGTCTGGTAGCTTCCTGCACCAAGAGTAAGCCGAATGCCACTTTTCAATTCATAATTTGCGCCTCCTTTTACTTCGTAATAATGAAAATGATCATAAAACTTCAACGAGCGAATTTGACCTTCTCCAAAAAAGCTCCATTTGTCAGAAAGGACATATTTTACATTGAGGATATTCCACGAACTCAGACTTGTTTGCTGCGATTTTAACGAAAAGCAAATTCCGATAAAAAATAGAAACATTAAAAAAAGGCGACTAAACATGTTCTGTTTAATCGCCAAATTTATAGAACAAAACTTCAACAGAAATATTATTTATCATCAATGAGGTTCATCACGCTCCCTTTTCCATCGGTTACAACCGTTTTTGTATTTGGAGAAGTTGACAATTTTACAAATGCATCAATTTGTTTTAATTTCAAGACATTCACCGTTAAACTGCTGTTGAGCATATCGTTGGCAGCTTTATTCGCTTTCGCCTCGATTTCAATACTCTTTGCCCGACCTTCAGATTCGATTTGCATAGTTTCGGCTTTTGCTTCAGCTTGAATTACGTTTGTTTTTTTGGCTCCTTGAGCTTCAATGATTTGTCGTTCCACTTCTTTTTTCTGACGATCGAGAACGAATTCCATTCGAAGTGCCTCTTGCTCTGCTTCCAATTTTGTTTCGATCGATTTTGTTAAACCGGCTGGAAGTGTAATGCTTTTCAAAAGAACGGCTTCGATTACAAATCCTTTTTGTTCACAAACTTCTGCAAGTCGTTTTTCTATTTCGTTTTCTATTTCATTCCGCTTTGCACTATGCATATCTTTGGCATAATAACGCGAGCAAACATCTGAGGCGGCAGATCGAAATACAGGTAGTATGAGGTTCTCTTCATAATTCAAACCTGTTTCTTGAATGATTTTTGGAACATCCTCTGCTTTAATGTGATAAAGGATTGAGCTCTCAGATAAAATCGTCAAACCTTCTTTCGATGGTAGATTTTCCTTAATTGACAAATTCATAGTTCTTACATTGACCTTCAATACGCGCGTAACAAATGGATTGTATAAAACCGGTCCTGATTGACGAATTTTCCCATTGATTTTTCCTAAAGTGGATTTAACTCCGATTTGACTGGGTTTAACAATGGAACAGCTTACAAGAAGCAAAGAGATAAAGATGGCTAAAATTTTCATGACGTTTTTTACAAATAAACATCACAACTTCACACCGCTTTGTCAAAAAAAGTTAATTGTTTCTTAATTTTTTCTTATGTTAGTTATTAAAAAAATCGAACTAATCAGACATGTTTAAGAACTAAAATCCTCCTAGTTTTTATCAGTTCGTCTGAATTCAAAACCACCGTAATAGATAAAACTATTTTTACAGAATCCGAAATGTTTCACCATTTCCTCGACCAATACCTTTGGTTATTGCGCATTTCTCAGATTTACATGGTCTTTCAAACTGTCATAAAATCAAGTCAAAAATATCTATTTTACTTACAATTTCTTTAACATGATTTTTTCTTATTGCTTTATAAGCTTTCTGACTAATGTACCTTCTTTACACAGTGCTTTGATGAAATAAACACCTCTACTGTATGATGACAAATCGATTATTACTTCTTTGTCGAGATCGTTAATTTCTTCTAAAAATTTACCTTCAGCGTTGTAAATACTAATCTTTGTTATTGTAAGTCCAGTGGTGGATAATTTCGAAAAATCTTGCGTAGGATTTGGTTTAATACTTAAACCTGAGACTAAAACCTCGTTTAATGAAGCGCATGGGTCTTCGAAAACTTGAATCGAATCAAGACTTGAACATCCATCTGTGTTTGTAACAGTGAGTGAATAGTTTCCACCTGTAGTAATTGTAATTGATGGCGTTTGATCTCCCGTATTCCAACTATATTGATTATTTGTTCCGGAAACAGCGCTCGTCAAAATGAATGGAAAATCAAGAGAACAAATGGTGGTATCAGCTCCAAGATTTACTATTGGCGAAGGCAAAACCGAAATGGTACCCGAGGATGTCGCTTGAGGACAGCCACTTATCGTATAAGAAACAGTGTAATTTGTAGTAGTTGCTGGTGACACGGTGATGCTTTGTGAAGTTGCTTGATTACTCCATAAATAGGTTCCTCCTGAGGAACTCGGTGTAGCTGTTAATGTAGCGGCACTTCCAGCGCAAATTGTTACATTATTTACTGAAACCGTCGGAGCAGGACTGACAAGTACTTGTGTTGTTACTGGTGACGAAGTACATCCGTTTAACGTGTAATAAACTGTGTAATTTGTTGTTGTCGAAGGAGATATTGATATTGAATTACCATTAACCCCAGTTGACCAAGTAAAAATACCGCCTTGTTGATTCGCTGTAGCAGAAAGTGTTGCTGTACCCCCAGCACAAATGGTTGCACTCGTTGCCGTTATGGTTGGAACAGGGTTTACAGTTACAACTGAAGATTGTGTTGCACTACATCCATTATTTGTATATGTAACAGTATACGTTGTGGTTGTGGTTGGTGCAACTGTAATACTCGCCCCAGTTGCATTGTTTGACCAAGTGTAAGTTCCACCTGTTGGTGTTCCTAAGGCTTGTAAGGTAGCTGAACTTCCAGCACAAATTGTTTGATTTGAGACCGAAACTGTTGGACTTGGTAAAACACTGATCGATCCAGTTGATGTAGCGGGTGCACAACCAGATGAGGTGTATGTTACGGTATAACTCGTTGTAGATGTCGGTGACACGGTGATGCTTTGTGAAGTTGCTTGATTACTCCATAAATAGGTTCCTC
>JBMLTP010000164.1:0-9011 GCA_049239885.1 Crocinitomicaceae bacterium | reverse complement strand
TACTCGCCCCAGTTGCATTGTTTGACCAAGTGTAAGTTCCACCTGTTGGTGTTCCAGAGGCTTGAAGTGTGGCCGTGCTTCCTGAACATATTGTTTGATTTGAGGCAGTAATCGTTGGATTTGCCGTTACAACAATTGTTTGAGTAGCGGTATTACTTCCGCTTGCATTAGCAGCCACTAAAGAGACAGTGTAGGAACCTGCATTAGCGAATAAAACAGTTGGACTCGTCGCAGTAGATGTTGCTGGATTTCCACCTGGAAATGACCAAGAATATGATGTTGGACTTCCAGTTGATGTATTAGTAAACGTAACTGATTGTCCTGCGCATATGGTTGTTGCCGAAGATGTAAAAGAAGCCACTGGAGGTAAACTTTGTTGAACCCCAGTTAAATTTATATTGTCAACATATAGATTATTTCCATATCCCGAAAGATTTTTAAACGAAACGATCACTTTACTATTTCCAACGTATGGGGTCAAGTTAACTGTTTCCGTTCTCCATTGTGCTGCAGTTGGGACAAATGCAGTGGTTGTTGCTGCTGCTGTCGCCAAAGTTGTATTAGATTTCATGTAAACAGATGTCCATGTTGATCCACAATTTGTTGAAACCAATACTTCCAATCCATCAAAACTTGTTGCATTGTATGGGGCATAGGCGACATCAAATTGCAATTGTGAAGAAGTATAGCCATTTAAATTTACACCAGGTAATTGAACTTGATCATCATCACCGTCACTGTAACTGAAATTATCAAAAACCATAGAATTTCCTGCTGTTGGAGCATTACCAACAGTTGCGCTTCTCACCCAAGTTGTGAGAGAATTATTCATATTTATTAAAGACCAGTTAGTTGGAGGAAATGTTGCGGTTGTAAACCCCTCTGAAATAGGAAGTGAAATGCCGGTTCCATCTAATACATTTATAATATTTGTCTGTGTTTCAACATCGTTACCAAAAGCATTCGTGGCTGTTAACGTTGCCGTGTAAGTTCCTAGAGTGTTGAATGTTACCGTTGGATTAGCGGAAGTTGAGGTTGATGGGGATGCTGCATTACCAAAATTCCAACTATACGAAGTTGCATTAGTTGATGTATTGGTAAATGTTACTGTCTGACCTGCACAAATAACGGAAGTAGAAGGAGTAAACCCTGCTACTGGTGGATTTGTTACACCCGTTCCATTTAGTTGAAAATTAAAGGTTGATTCATCGCAATCGTTTGTGCCAAATGAAACATTTCCTGTATAGTTTGCACTGGCAGTTGGACTAAAAACAACTGAAAATGTAGTTGTTCCTCCAGCTGGTACTGTAGTAGTTCCGAATGTGGACCCTAATGTGAATCCTGTTCCTGTAATATTAATTGGACCAGTTAATGTTAAATTGCTCGTTCCCGTATTAGTTATCGTGTAAGTAACCGTTGAAGATGTTCCAGCCGTTAAGGAACCAAAATTGGATGAACCTTCATCAAAAATGTTTGTTCCAGTTTGACTTACAGAAATTTCTCCTGGAGTGGTCGCATTAAATTTTAAATTATCGATATAAATGTTATTTCCATTGGCTGCAACCGCTCTTATTCTGAATTTTACATTTTTCGATGTTGTAGTAGTAACAAATGGCAATAAATTGATCGTTTCAGTTCTCCAATCAGTTGTTCCTACAGGTGTGTAATATGTTGTAATAGTGGTTGTTAAAACCTGAAGGGCAGTTCCAGTCTTATCATAAATCGGACTTGCATTCCATGTTGCACCACAATTTTCTGATATTTCAACATACAATCTTTCGTAATTTGCGGTTGTATTGTTTCTTCTTCTGTATGCTACATCGAATTGAAGATTTGCTGCAGTAGCGTTACATGGCAATGTAAAAATTGGTGTTATTAAATTTTCTACTGAACCAGTGTTATTTCCAAATCCAGGAAATTGCGCGGCGTTGTTATTAAAGACTCCTGTAATTGATGTCGCTGAAGCCCCAACCCATTCGTAACAATCATTTGTTGGGTTTTCTACTACCCATCGAACATCAGGAGGGAAAGTTCCACCGTCAAAATTCTCTGTATATGGAGCAGAAATTCCTGTTGAAACAACGAAACTGATTCCTGAAGTATCATATGCTGTTGCCTGATCTGCTGCACCATTTGGTAGGGTAGAGTAGGCCTTGAACATATGTTGACCTGATGTGGTAGTGAAAGCTGGTAATGTTACATTCGCAGTAGCTCCTGAAGCTAAATTTCCCGTCCATGCAAAGGTTGTTGCAGCTCCATTATCAATTTTATAAGAGATAGATGCGCTTGTTAGTGCACCACTTCCACGATTTTTTAGTGTAACAGATGGAGTTATACTTCCCACACAATTATCGCCCTTGGGATTAATAATGTCTATAATTGAAGCATCCACTGCAAGCGGAGGTGTGCAAGCATCTGAATTGATTAAACTTGCTCGTAATGGACTATTCTCCAAAACGGTTCGCATTCGCATTTTTTGATCGTTCGTAAAAATATTCATACACAAATCATCGGTATAATCCATGTAATTTTCGATCATATCAACACCGGCATCTGGTGCAGCTGTACAACTATTTGTTCCAACTGGACATCCATAATTTGCAGCGCCCGCCTCGGGGGTGTCGTTACAAAAATCATCAACCGTACAACCGCCATCACCCCAAATATGACGAAGTCCAAGCCAGTGACCAATTTCATGAGTTGCAGTTCTTCCTTCGTTGTAGACGCCTGTAAAACCTGTAACCGAACTTTTTCCGATTGAATTATATAAAAATACAACGCCATCCGTTCCGGCAGTTTGATTTCCGCATCCCATTCCACCAACTGGAGACTGAGGAAATTGCGCGTAACCCAAAAGACCATTTGAAAGATCTGCTAGCCAAATATTCATATATTTTGCAGGGTCCCAACCTCTAGTAGCTAATGGTACATTGTTATTGTAAGTATATGGTTTAACTGTCGAATTAATATAGGTCTGTGTGTATGGAGGTGCTGTAAATCCTACTGTGTTGCGATTAATACGATTTACCCCAGGTTCTCCTGCAGGAAAAGCTGATCCATCTGGTCTGCGCTGAGCCAAACAAAATTCAATTTGTGTATCAGCCCCATCAGGGTGTGTATTCCATCCGTTTGAGCCCAAAATTTTTCTAAAATCTTCATTCAATACATCAATTTGCGATTGAATGGCGGCAAATGAAACATTAGTTCCTGTTCCGACTGCTTCGCCATTATGAATTACATGAACCACCACAGGGATGTAATAAACTCCACCAATTATTGCGCTGGCTTGATTTTGTATTAATTGTTGTTGCATCCATTGTTCGAACTGATCAGTTGTTTCAAGTTCTGGAAATTGTTGTAATAATTGCTGATGGTTCTCGTCTGTATAACAGCGAATTACATTTTGAGAAAAGGAGAAATTGGAAATAATGGAGAATACTATTCCGAAGAATAGGGATTTAGTTTTAAGCATAATTATAGTTTTAGCACCTTAAAGATAAAAAATAACCTAGAAAAGTTGCTTTTGCTTTAAAATTTAGCTTACAACACTAAAAAATCTAATTAAACGCTATTTTTTTCTTTGCTCTAATATCCTTAAAACATGATCTAATTTGAATCCTTTCGCTTGAAGAAGTATCAAATAATGAAAAAGTAAATCTGCGGATTCATTCAGGAATAACTCATCATTTGAACGCAAAGCCTCTATGACAGTTTCTACGGCTTCTTCACCTACTTTTTGCGCGATTTTCTCAATGCCTTTTTCTTTTAAAGAGGCCACATAAGATTTTTCAGCGGTTCCGGCTTGGAGTCGCTCACTTATCGTATTTTCCAACTCGGAAAGAACTCCAAATCGCGTATTTTCTTCACCAGCCCAGCAAGTTTGTGTTCCCAAATGACAAGTAGGACCTTGAGGTATGGCCTGAATTAATAATGTGTCTCGATCGCAATCCAATCGCATGGAAACTACGTTTAAAAAATTGCCAGATTCTTCACCTTTCGTCCACAAACGGTTTTTAGTTCGTGAGAAAAAAGTCACTTTATTTTCTTGACACGTCTTCTCGTAGGCCTCCTGATTCATATAGCCTAGCATCAATACTTGTAGCGTGTTCACGTCTTGAATAATTGCTGGAACTAATCCATCGCCTTTGGCAAAATCTATTTTTTCCATGTTATCGTATTGCAATATTATGTTGTTTTAATGTATGCTTTAGTTCCGAAATTTCAATTTCTCCAAAGTGGAAAACACTGGCTGCTAATGCGGCATCCACAGACGTTTTCTGAAAAACATCGATAAAATGGTCAACTGAACCACATCCTCCTGAGGCAATTACAGGAACATTTACCGCCTGACAAACTTCTTCCAAAGCCTCTAATGCAAAGCCATTTTTGGTGCCGTCATGATCCATTGAGGTAAACAGAATTTCCCCCGCTCCTCTTTCCACACCTTCTTTCACCCAGTCGAGTAAATTCAATTCTGTTTCAACCTTTCCGCCATTCACAAATACTTTCCAAACACCATTTACAGGTCGCGCATCCACCGCCAAAACCACACATTGATTTCCAAATTGAGCCGAAAGTTCGTTGAGTAATTCTGGTCGTTTCACCGCAGATGAATTCACGCTGATCTTATCCGCACCATTTTTTAGCAATCGATGCGCATCTTCTACGCTACGTATTCCACCGCCAACAGTAAAAGGAATGTTCACCTGCTCGGCAACACGTTTTACCAAATCCACCAGAGTGTCTCGTTTCTCTAAGGTTGCGGTGATATCCAAAAATACCAATTCGTCAGCCCCTGATTCTGAATATAATTTAGCCAACTCCACCGGATCACCTGCGTCACGCAATCCTTCGAAGTTCACACCTTTTACCGTGCGACCTTCCTTAATGTCTAAACAGGGAATAATTCGTTTTTTTAACATGACATTTCCACGATTTCATTCAACGTAATTCTACCTTCGTAAATTGCCTTACCGAGCACAACTGCAGGGATATTAGCTTCTTCAAGATCAACTAAATCTTGTTTACCAGATACTCCTCCACTGGCAATTAGGTAGCAATCAGGGAAGCGCAACATGATTTCTTTGTACAAATCTATGGAGGGGCCATTCAGCATACCATCCCGTGAAATATCGGTACATAAAAACTGTCTTACTCCATTTTTGTAATAATCCGCCATAAAAGTTTCCCAATTCAAATTACTAGTTTCCAACCAGCCACTTACTGCAATGTTTCCGTCGCGCACATCCGCACCAAGAATAAATAATTCAGCCCCATATATATGAATCCAAGATTTCATTTTTTCGGAATCTTTTACAGCTAAACTTCCAATGGTTACCCATTTTGCTCCGGCATTAAGAACTGATTTTAAATCATTATCCGTTTTGATTCCGCCACCAAAATCAATATCAAGATTGGTTTCTTGTACGAGTTTTTCTAAGACAGATAGATTGACCACTTTTCCCGCTTTTGCACCATCTAAATCAACTAAATGCAATCGCTTTATTCCGGCATCTTCAAAGCGTTTAGCCATAACTAATGGATCTTTCTCATACACTTGTTTGGTGCCGTAATCACCTTTCGTAAGACGCACACATGCGCCATCTATCAAATCTATTGCTGGAATAACGTCTATCATGCTGTTAAAAATCGTTTAAGTATTTCCTCACCAACTTTTCCGCTTTTTTCGGGGTGAAATTGACAAGCATAAAAATTATCTTTTTGCAATGCCGCCGAGAATTCAATTCCGTATTGGCAAGATGAAATCGTGTAACTGGAAATAGGCACATAATACGAATGAACAAAATATACATCTTCAGAGATATTTTCCAAAAAGCCCTCACTATCCATTAAATTATTCCATCCCATGTGCGGAATATTCAACTCGTGCGCAAATCGATTTACTTTTACTCCTTCAAAAATTCCTAAGCCTTTTTCATTTCCTTCTTCTGTTAAATCGCACATGAGTTGCATGCCCAAACAAACACCCAAAACCGGTTGTGTTAAAAGAGGAATGAGTTTATCTAAAGCCGTTGATCTCAACTTTTCCATTGCGGCACTTGCATGGCCTACACCCGGAAAAACAACGCGATCAGCAGTCGTGATTTCCTCTTTATTCGAACTTATAGAAACCTCTATTCCCAAGCGTTCAAAGGCAGATTTTACAGAAAAGACATTCCCAGCACCGTAATCGATTATAACCAACTTCATAAGGTTCCTTTTGTACTTGGTAAAACCGCATTTTCACCGTTTCGTTTTTTCGCCATCTTAATTGCTTTTGCAAACGCCTTGAATATAGATTCAATTTTATGGTGTTCGTTTTGCCCTTCGACTTTGATATTCAAATTGCATTTTGCTCCATCCGTAAATGACTTGAAAAAATGATAAAACATCTCAGTTGGCATTTTTCCAATCATTTCTCGGTGAAAATCCGCCTCCCAAACCAACCAATTTCTTCCTCCAAAATCAATTGCAGCTTGCGCTAAACAATCGTCCATAGGCAAACAAAACCCATAACGTTCCATGCCCGTCTTGTTGCCCAGGGCTTGGTTAAAGCACTCACCCAATGCAATGGCCGTGTCTTCAATCGTATGGTGTTCATCTACTTCAAGGTCTCCAATTACGGTCAAATCAAGGTCTAGCTGCCCATGACGAGCCAATTGATCGAGCATGTGGTCAAAAAAGTGAATTCCCGTAGAAATAGTTGATTTTCCTGTTCCGTCTAAATTTAAAAGAATAGAAATATCCGTTTCATTCGTTTTTCGGCGGTGCTTGATGCGGCGTTCTCCAAGTTTTAAGAAGGTGTAAATTTCTTCCCAATCCGTTGATTGAATTGCGACTAAATTCTTCATTTCCTCCTCCGTTAGCGAAGATTCCGATTTTCCCGGGTCCTCAGGATTAAGCATGTAAATGGCTCTTGCACCAAGGTTTTTTGCCAAGTTAACATCAGTCAATCGGTCGCCAATCACATAAGAGTTTTCCAAATCATATTCGGTTGAAAAATACTTTTGAAGCATTCCAACGCCTGGTTTGCGCGTAGCTAAATTTTCGTGAGGAAAACTTCGATCGATGTGTATGTCCGTGAATTCGATTCCTTCGCTTTTTAGTGTCTTGAGCATCAATTCATGCGGCCCCACAAAATTTTCGTATGGATAACCTTCTCCACCAAGTCCGTCTTGATTGGTAACCATTACCAATTCAAAATCCAATTCGCGCGCAATTTTCCCAAGACCTGAAAATACTTTCGGATAAAATTCTAATACTTCGAATGAATCAACTTGAAAAGTTACGGGCGGTTCCAAAATTAGCGTTCCATCCCGATCGATAAAAAGTATTTTTTTCATTTTTTATACTGCGTTAATGCGTTAATTAATTTGTTGTTTTCCTCTTTTGTGCCAACAGTAAATCTCAATGTGTTCTGACATAATACTTGCGTTGATCTATTTCGTACCACAATTCCAAGCGAAATTAAATAATCATAAAGTTTGTTGGCATCATCAATTCGGGCAAGGATAAAGTTTGCATCGCTCGGAAAAACTTGTTCAACAAAAGGAAATTCAGTTAATGCTTTTTCCAATGCAGTTCGTTCTGCAATAATTTCCTTAGTTTGATTAACAATTTCATCAATTTTTTCGAGATAATTCAATGCAAATTCTTGTGTTAATTGATTGATATTGTAAGGAGGTTTGATTTTATTTACCCACGAAATAATTTCCTCAGAAGCGAACAACATTCCAAGTCGAATTCCTGCAAGTCCAACCGCTTTTGATAAGGTCTGACACACCACCAAATTTGGATAATCTGATAACAAAGAGACGACACTTTTTTGAGATGAAAAATCAATATAAGCCTCATCTACTATAACAATTCCATCAAAGGATTTAAGGATTGTTTCAATTTCAGTTGATGGAATAGAAAATCCCGTTGGATTGTTTGGCGAACACAAAAACAAGAGTTTTGCTCCTTTGGATTCTTGAATTATTTTTTCAGTAGGAAATGTAAAATCTTCATTCAATATAATTTCCCGTAATCGGATGTTATTTATGCGCGCTGAAACAGCATACATTCCGTACGAAGGACTCATCGCTGCCACCTCATCTTTACCTGATGAACAGAATAAACGAAACATTAAATCGATGCATTCGTCTGAACCATTTCCCAAGAAAATTTTATTGGCAGAGACACCTTTCCACTGACTAATTCTATTTTTCAAGTTTTTTTGCAACGGATCAGGGTATCTATTCACTCCATTGTTGTTTGGATTTTCGTTTGCGTCGAGGAAAATGCTAGCTGTTCCCTCGAACTCGTCGCGAGCAGAAGAATAGGCTTTCATACCTATTAAATCCGGTCGTATTAATTCTTCAATGTTCATCTGTTTACATTTTTTAAACGAATACTCACTGCGTTTTTATGCGCTAACAATTCTTCGGCTTCTGCCATACGTTCGATTGCTGAACCAATGTTTTTCAGGCCTTCTTCACTTATTTTTTGGTAGGTGATTTTCTTAACAAAGGAATCTAATGAAACACCTGAATATTGCCGCGCATAGCCATTGGTGGGAAGTGTGTGATTGGTGCCTGAAGCGTAATCTCCAGCACTTTCAGGAGTGAAATTTCCAATGAAAACAGATCCCGCGTTGACTACCGTTTCGATTAATTCATCATTTATTACCGTCGCTAAAATCAAGTGTTCGGGTGCATAGGCGTTGATTAATTCACCAAAACTGGAAGAATCCACAACCAAGATGCGTGAGTTTTCAAGCGCTTGAATAGCCAGCTCTTTTCGAGGTAATTCTTGCAGTTGCTTAACCACCTCATCTTCAACCAAATCTGCGAACAGCTCAGAATCTGTAAGTAAAATCACTTGTGAGTCAGCACCATGTTCCGCTTGAGACAGAAGATCTGCAGCAACAAAAGATGGGTACGCGCTGTCATCAGCGACAACCATGACTTCTGATGGGCCCGCAGGCATATCAATTGCCACTCTGTATTGTTGAGCATATTGTTTGGCGG
>JBMLTP010000163.1:7145-9766 GCA_049239885.1 Crocinitomicaceae bacterium | reverse complement strand
CGTGATGTGGTCACTTGCAGGGTTTGGATAAATCAAAATTGTGTTTTCACTGTTTGGCGCTGGCAAACTCAAAGTAGTATTGATGATTAGTGTGTCGGTTACGGTGGTGAGAAGTGTATCGTAAACTGTAACGTTTGTAATGCAGGTATCAGCAATTTGGATGGTAGCGATGTTGGATGTGTCAACGCAATTTCCAGAAGTTGAGATTGCGCGTATTTGCTGGTTATGATTTGCCAATTGAACGTTCGATATTGTTAGTGTATTTGTATTTACACCAAAATAATTTCCATAGTTGTTCAATGTTTGAAATCCTTGACCGAAATCACTTTGCCAAACAAAGCTTGAATTGGGGTCAGATGTTGTGGCTGTGAAGGTTGCTGTGCTACCTGTGATCAAGGTATTTGTTTGCGGTGTTAATGTAAGATTGTTGTAACAGTTGACAGAATTATACAGGTCTGTTACTTCTTGATCTGTTAATGCACGGTTCCAATAGCCTAAATCATCTAATTCACCAGAAAAATCTCTCCAATAGGTATGCTGAGATCTTCCCAATCTTATTGGATAAGGCTGAAATGTAATATTTCCGTTGTTAATATTAGCTCCAAGTTTAATGCCGTTTAAATATGTTATAGTTGAATCTGTGCGCACTGTAAAAACAACATGATGCCATGTGTTACCTAAAAGAGTATTGTTGCCTGTCACTCCTCCGTTAACCGGAGTATTAAAATGATTAGAACCGCTTATCTCATAAATAACGAAATTATCTACAGATGTAGGAGAGTTTGCAGATGGACCACCAACATTTAATCGCGAAATAATAGCCGGATTCACATTAGGTCCGCCATTAGCACTTGACGCTGATTGATTAGTTTTAAACCAATATGAAATGGTGTATTGTTGATTGTTAAATAAACCACTAGTTGTAGGGATTTGAATAAAATCATTGCTACCATAATAACTAGATGCCGCATTTAAATTCGAGAACCTATCAGACGAAAAAGTTGCACCTGAAATTGTTCCGTTGATTGAATTTGGCCCTTCATCATTCGCATTACCATTAAAAGGCCACCAGCCCACTAAACCATTGGTTGGCACATAACTCGGCACTTGCGCCCAAAAATTTGCAGTTAAACTAAGCCCAACTGCAAAGGCTGTAAATACTAACTTTTTCATTTTTAAAAGTTTTAGTTTCACTCGCCCCACAGTGAGTTTATACAAAAAAAGAAGCGTGGGACAGTTGCTGAAATACTTGTCTAGAAGGTTCGACCAAGAACCCGAAAACCAAGCAAAGCAACGCCCACGCAGTAGCATGAGCGTTTAACTTCAACTTCCTGGTCTTCTAAATAAATTTGGTCGATTTTCTAGACAGGACGTTTAGCAAACGCTAATTTTTTCTAATAAGTTTTCCTCGTTTGGATAGGCAAATGTAAAAATTATTTCACGGAAGGCAAAAAGTTCAATTGATCGAATTGAATTGTTCTTTTCATTATTCATAGCCTTATGAAGTGAAAATTATTTCTACTTTTAAGCCGTGATTCAAAAAGGAGACAAAAAAATAATTCGAGGTTGGGTAATGTATGATTGGGCCAATTCGGTCTATAATTTAGTTATATCATCTTCCATTTTTCCTATTTTTTATGAAACGCAGACTCGAATGGTTTTTGCGGAAAAGAATGGGTTAAAAGCCGAAGATGTCGATCCGAATTCCGTTACCGTTGATTTTCTGGGAATGCACGTTTCCCCGAGTGTTTTGTACTCGTTGATATTGTCGTTATCTTTTGTCTTGGTCACGTTTTTATCGCCGTTACTATCAGGAGTCGCTGATTATACAGGAAGTAAAAAGAAATTCCTTCGTTTTTTCTGTTATTTGGGTTCAATGTCGGCTATGTCGCTTTACTTTTTCGATGCGCGTCAGATTGAACTTGGGATGATTTCGGTTCTTTTGGCTTCGATCGGATATTGGAATTCTTTGGTTTTTTACAATGCCTTTCTACCTGAAATTGCTGAACCGAAAGATCAAGATAAGGTTTCTGCTCGTGGTTTTATCATGGGCTATTTGGGAAGTATGCTCCTCTTATTGATTTGCCTAGGAATCATTATGGGAATTGATCCAAAATACACGCGCATCAGCTTTTTACTCGTTGGAATTTGGTGGGTTGGTTTCTCGCAATTGACTTATCGTGTTTTACCGAACAACGTCTACAACAAAAAACCAGAACCAGGTTATATATGGCGTGGGTTCCGTGAACTTAAAGTTGTTTTTCAAGAATTCAGAAAGACAAATCGTTTGAAAAAATACTTACGATCCTTTTTCTTCTTCAATACGGGAGTTCAAACCGTCATGTTAATGGCAACCGTTTTTGCAGCCAAAGCAATTGAATGGCCAGGAGAAAGTGGGAAATCGGGATTGATTATCGCTGTTTTATTGATACAATTACTTGGTGCGATTGGAGCAAAAATTATGTCGATAATTGCTGTAAAATTGGAAAACATCAATGCATTGATTATTTCTGTTGGAATATGGATTGTTATATGTTGTTGTGCTTTTTTCGTTCGCAAGCCAATCGAATTCTATTTCCTCGCTGCCGGTGTTGGCTTAGTTATGGGCGGTGTTCAAGCGG
>JBMLTP010000163.1:0-7135 GCA_049239885.1 Crocinitomicaceae bacterium | reverse complement strand
CGAAATTTCTTCCTGAAACAACAGATCACGCTAGTTACTTTTCATTCTATGACGCAACCGAAAAAATTGGAATTGTCTTTGGAACGGCATTTTTTGCATTAACTGAATACCTTTTTGAAAATATTCGATACTCAATTTTTTCTGTTGGGGTATTCTTTCTATTCGGATTCATTTTTCTATTTTTTATTCCAAAAGAAGAAAACTCCAATTTTCAAACAAACAATTCTTAATTGAATATGAGACAATTAATTGAAACAGCTTGGGAAGATCGTTCCCAGTTACAAAACGCTGAAACAATAAGAGCAATCGAAACGGTAATCGAAGACATTGATAAAGGCCTTTTGCGCGTTGCAGAACCTCTAGATAATGGCGACTGGCAAGTCAACGAATGGGTTAAAAAAGCGGTTGTGATGTACTTTCCAATTCGTAAAATGGAAACCATTGAAGTTGGCCCGTTTGAATTTCATGATAAAATGGCTTTGAAACGAAATTATAAAGAATTAGGTGTGCGCGTAGTTCCACATGCGATTGCCCGTTACGGCGCATATGTAGCTCCTGGCGTAATTATGATGCCTTCTTACATTAATATCGGAGCGTATGTAGATTCAGGAACCATGGTTGATACGTGGGCAACCGTTGGAAGCTGTGCGCAAATCGGAAAAAATGTTCATCTGAGCGGAGGCGTTGGCATTGGCGGTGTTTTGGAACCACTTCAAGCTGCGCCGGTAATCATTGAAGATGATGCGTTTATTGGTTCACGTTGTATTGTCGTGGAAGGTGTTCGTGTCGGAAAAGAAGCTGTTCTTGGGGCAAATGTTGTATTGACTAAATCTACTAAAATAATCGATGTAACTGGAAATGAACCTGTTGAAATTCGAGGATACGTTCCGGAGCGAAGCGTTGTGATTCCTGGATCTTACACAAAATCATTTCCTGCCGGTGATTTTCAGGTTCCATGTGCCTTAATTATCGGAAAAAGAAAAGCATCTACGGATTTGAAAACGTCGTTGAATGAAGCTTTAAGGGAGCACAATGTGGCGGTTTAGGGTTTAATTTTGGATTGCAAATTGGAAGATTTCGGAATAACGAATTGACGAAGGGTTTAGGAAATTATATATTGAATTAACTTTATCCCAAAATCCTATTATCCTTCAATCTTAAAGTCAAAAAAACTACGCTTTCTTCACGAACTCCGATTTCAAAGCCATTGCTCCGAACCCATCAATTTTACAGTCGATATTGTGATCACCATCAGTTAAGCGAATATTTTTTACTTTCGTTCCTGCTTTGATGTTTTTTGGTGCGCCTTTTACAGGTAAATCTTTAATTACAACGACAGAATCGCCATTTTGTAGAACGACACCATTGGCATCTAATACAACATTATCATCACTTTCTGCTAAATTTTCTTCGATTATCCATTCAAACGAGCATTCCGGACAGGTATATTGATTTTCTCCAGTTTCATAACCATAAGGCGACTGACATGAAGGACATTCTTTTAATTCTTCTGACATTTTGTTTTTTGGTAAAGGTATAAATTTGATTAGAGTTGAGAGTTAAAAGTTAAGTTTCTGAATTGCATGGAGTTACATGAAAGTCCACAAATCCTTTTAATCATATAATCAAAGGCTCCTTTGTGGTGGCAACGATCCATTTGATTTTAACCCATTCGCTTTATCCAAAAACTGTTTCGCAAGTTCTAAATTGCCCATTTTCTCATAATTAATGGCATTGTTTCGATATGCTCGTTCCTCATTTGGACTCAACGAAATTATTTTGTCATTGTACTCGATTGATTTTTGATAATTCCCTAACATTCCGTGACAATTACCAAGGTTTAGCAGCGCATCAATGTTATTCGGATTCATTTTAAGAGCCTCTTCAAAAGCAACAATGGCATCCTTGTATTTTCCTTCAGAAGCCCTTTTATATCCCAAATTAAAATAGTAATTAGCATCTCTGTTGGCCGAATTTTCG
This sequence comes from Crocinitomicaceae bacterium, assembly GCA_049239885.1. Taxonomy (GTDB): domain Bacteria; phylum Bacteroidota; class Bacteroidia; order Flavobacteriales_D; family Crocinitomicaceae; genus UBA952. The sequence goes on along the minus strand of JBMLTP010000163.1, from coordinate 5,155 downwards.
TCGAACGAATTTCCTGTTGGTTCCAAAAGTGTATTGATTCCCATTTTTTTCAATGCTTCAGAAGCAGATTTTGCCGGATCATAATCGGGTTTAAAGCTTAAAGATTGATTGTAGCAATAAGACGCATAAACCAAATTCGCTTTATTATTTTGATATACTGTTCCCAAATTATAATAAGCCTCAGCTCTAAGAATTTTTGTCGGCTCGCATTCGATTGTTTTGCGATAAAAATAAATCGCTGTATCTGGATTATTTAATATTAACTGATAAATGACTGCTGTTTTCATATAACTTTCTGCAAACCTTGGGTGCATAGTGTAGGATTTTTCAAATGCTTTCAAGGAGACATTTGCCAATTCCAATTTTCGGATTGTATCTTTTTCAGCAAGCGCTTTAACTAAAGTCTGTTCAGCAAAATGACGTTGATTTTGTGCACTGGTTTCACCCGTTTTGATATCCGTTGAGAATAAGGTGTAATTATCTTTCCAAACGCTATTTCTCGTGACCGTTTTAATAGAATACATGCTTGTCAATAGAATCGTAAAAGCACCTATTCCATATAGTTCAATGTTTTTTACATGATGAGACCACCTCTTTAAAAGATTGAATAATAATAAAACTAGTAGAATTAAAAAACCTAATGCTGCACTGTAAAGGAATCGCTCTGCAAAAATTCCACCCCTTAAAAAAGTAAATGCAAAACCAGGAGCAATTGAAAGAAAATACATCGACAAAGGAACTGCCAGTATTGACTTTTTCATTAAACGATTTATTGCAAACAATCCTCCTCCTATTAAAATTAGCAAACCAAGAAAAGTAATGGGATCATTAAAATCAACAGCCGGAATAAGGTTATACGAATAGTCGTATCTTAAATGAATCGGCACAAGCAACAATTTCAATCCAATAACAAATAAATAGATTGAGGTAGGTAATTTGAAATCTTGGTCGTAAGGATAGTTAATGATATCAACAGGAATCATCACATTTTTAATTAAAATACTTTTTTGAATGAAGAAAATTCCAATTGCTGCAATGACAGGAAGCAACCTCATCAATTTCAGTTTTTCCTCCGAATAGAGGTAATAAATAACCGGAATCATTAACAATCCTGTCAAGGCCGTTTCTTTGGACAACATTCCAAGATAAGCTGCAATGAATGAAAGAATTAGGAAAACTGGTTTCTTTTTCTGCAAATTCAATATGAAAAAAAGAATGGAGGTGAACACGAAAAGAAAGCTCAAAATTTCATCGCGACTTTTAATGTTTGCAACAACTTCGGTATGTATCGGATGTGCGGCGAAAAGAAGCACAATGGCCATTGGAATAAATTGATGAACATTTCCCAATAAGGCTTGTAAAACAAATAAAAGTACAACACATGAAATAGCGAAAAATAAGACGTTATTAAAGTGGCTCACATGCGGAGCGGACTGAAAAAACTCATATTCAACTGCAAAAGTAATCAACGACAAAGGGCGATAATACCCCAAACGAACTTCTGATTGTTCCCATAAATCCATTTTCAAAATATCAGGAATCCCATCTAACCCTTTTCGAACATTTAGATTTTGTTGAATGGCACCCGTGTCATCCAATGCATAATCATGGTTTATTGTATTTGAATAAATGAGAAAAGAGAAAACAAAAATCAATGTTGCTGAAATCCAAAGAAATCGATTTTTTATATTAAAAACCTCAAATTTCAATGCCGTTTTAGTTTCCGTCCTTATTTCCTTTTTATTTTCCTTTGACTGCTTCTTAACCATAGATAAAAGTTACTAAAATAATGCATTTTCATAAATCACGTTCAAAATTAAATTGTTCGATCTGTGATTCCGAAAACGCTTTTGGTTTAAAGTTCAAATTATTTTAATTTTGTAACTCCTAATTATTTAAAAGAACATAGCATGCAACTGTGGAATACATTAAATAAGGAGGAATTGGAAATGCATTTGCGTGAGGTTGGTCATAAATTTGTGACGATTTCATTTTACCAATATGCTAAAATTGCCAATCCTCGCTTATTCAGAGATCATCTTTTTCTTTCTTGGTCGAAATTAGATGTTGTGGGTAGAACTTACGTCGCTCACGAAGGAATTAATGCTCAAATAGCCGTTCCAACGGAAAATCTAAGTCAATTCCGTGAAGAACTTTATCAAATTGAATTCCTGGATGGGATTCGATTGAACTTTGCAGTAGATGATTCAGAAGCTGAATTTCCTTTTTTGAAATTAAAAATTAAAGTTCGTGATAAAATTCTAGCAGATGGACTGAACGATCAAACGTTTGACGTCACCAATAAAGGAAAACATTTGGACGCGGAAGAATTCAATCAGCTAACCGATGATTCGAAAACCATTTTGATCGATTTCAGAAATCACTATGAATCGGAAGTTGGACATTTCAAAGGAGCAATATTGCCAGATGTTGATACATTTCGCGAGTCATTACCTTTCATCGAAGAAACCTATTTAAAAGGAAACGAAGATAAAAATATCGTCATGTATTGCACAGGTGGAATTCGTTGCGAAAAAGCCTCAGCTTGGTTTAAACATCGAGGTTTTAAAAACGTTCATCAATTGGAAGGTGGAATTATTAAGTATGCAAATGATTGTAAAGAAAAAGGCCTCGACAATAAATTTATCGGAAAGAATTTTGTTTTTGACGAGCGTCGGGGCGAGCGAATTTCGGAAGATATAATTTCGGTTTGTCACCAATGTGGTTCTCCTGCTGATACACATACCAACTGTAAAAACGATGCGTGCCACTTGCTTTTTATTCAATGCGATAAATGCAAAAGTGAAATGGAGAATTGTTGTTCAAATGAATGTCTGGAAATGATTCATTTACCTGAGGATGAGCAAAAAGAACAAAGAAAGGGGCTGAACAATAGTAACAAGATTTTCAAAAAAGGAAGATCTGAAAAACTTAAATTCAAACCTAATAACGAAAAACCATTATCTTTGATTGAACAAAAAAATCAAATTTAATCGTGTTTTTAGCAATCAATTGGGCCGTAGATTCCGAAATCATTGATGGATACAGAACGCCAAACCTTTACGGACTTTTATTTGTAACTGGTCTAGTACTCGGTTATTTTGTTGTGAAACGCATGTTCAAGCAAGAGGGAATCAAAGAGGATGTCCTAGATAAACTTGTTGCTTATATGGTTATTGCGACGATTGTTGGAGCCAGACTTGGGCATGTTTTATTTTACGGACCATATTTTGATCGCTTCGAAAATGGATTTTTAGTTGAACGAGGTTATTTCTCGCATCCTGAAGACATCATCAAAATTTGGGAAGGAGGCCTTGCAAGTCATGGGGCAGCCGTGGTTATTTTGATTTCACTTTACATTTTTTCAAAAAAGGTAGTTCAAAAACCATTTATCTGGATTTTGGATAGAATTTCTGCTCCCATTGCAATTGGAGGTGCTTTCATTCGACTGGGCAATTTAGTAAATCATGAAATGGTTGGTGACATTACAACTGTTCCGTGGGGTTTTCGTTTCTTACACCATGATTGCGCGTATCCGTATGATTGTCCGTGGGAAATGATTCCGGTTCGTCACCCAGCACAACTATACGAGGCCATTTGCTACTTTATCGCTTTCCTGATTTTACTTTTTTTGTACTGGAAAAAAGAAAAATGGAAACAACCTGGTTTCGTTTTTGGGTGCTTCCTAATTTTCATTTTTGGAGCTCGTTTTATGGTTGAATTCATCAAATTAGGTCAAACCGCTCGAGATGATGTTTGGTTTTTAAATACGGGTCAACTTTTAAGTATTCCTTTAGTTATTTGGGGAATTGCATTGATTTATCAATCTTTGAAACGGTCAAAAAATGAGACGTCCAATTAGTTTTATTCTTCTTTCATCATTAATTTTCCTAGTTTCTTGTGGAGGACAAAAAACGAGTGAAAATAATTCGACCTTAACCGATGAGTTAGATGCTGATACATTAAAAAATGAAATTCCTCAAAAATCATTCAATACAGAGATTATTAAAGGCAAGGTTGAAAAAACACTCTCAGCAGGTGAAAATTCTGAAACTTCAAGTATTTATTTCGAATATTTCAATTTGTCTGAAAAGTCGCCTTCCTATTATAAGTCAGTAAATGAGCTGATTTCAAAATCTGTTCAAAATGAATTTGAAGAGACTGAGGTAGAAAAAATCACGTCAAATCTTTCCAAAAAATACTTTGCCGATATTTTAACTGAATTTAAAATTAATTTTTCTCATGTTGACGAAAATTATATGCCTTGGTATTTGATGGATTCAATTCATATAGATGACTCAAAAATAAACTATTTACATTTAGAAACATTCACTTATTCATTCACAGGTGGAGCTCACGGAAATGGTTATGAAAGTCATTATTTGATTGATAAAAAAACAGGAAAAACTTTGGGAATCAGAGATTTTTTTACGGATGAAAAGAAATTGAACGCGCTCATTGATTCTTATTTTCGAAAAAGTATCGGTATTTCTCCAAACGAAAATTTACAGGATGCAGGTTGGTTTATAGAGGGAAGATTGGAATCAAATAACAATTTTTATTTTACAGATAAAAAAGTAGTATTTGTATACAATTCCTATGAAATAGGACCCTACTCAGCAGGAGCTCCATCAGTGGAAATACCTCTTTCGAAAATAACGGATATTTTAAAAATTAATGTAAATCAATAATTACTTAGTGTAAAAATGACATTTTGTTTTATAATTAAAATTCCTTTTTATATTTGTCAAAGTTTAAAATACTAAAAATGCCAGTTAAAACAGACAGTCCAGAAAAAGCGACAAACAGTAAGAAAAATTCGAAAAAAGAGTTGAAATTTTCTAAAGAAACTTATGTGAAATGGTATAAGGATATGCTTTTGATTCGAAAATTCGAAGAGAAAACAGGTCAGTTGTATATTCAGCAAAAGTTTGGTGGATTTTGTCACCTATACATCGGACAAGAAGCAATTGTCGTAGGAACCGCAAGCGCCTGTCGTCCAACAGACAAACATATGACTGCTTATCGTGATCATGCCCATCCAATAGCACTTGGAAGTGATCCACGCGTTTTGATGGCGGAACTTTATGGTAGAAAGACAGGGTGTTCAAAAGGTAAAGGCGGATCCATGCACTTTTTTGATAAAGAAAAAAAC
>JBMLTP010000162.1:0-2713 GCA_049239885.1 Crocinitomicaceae bacterium | reverse complement strand
GTCTCGACTAAATGGTACCATTCCTCGAGAAAGAACAGAATCTTTCTTTGCATCAATACGGATGATAAATATCCCTTCAATTCCACTGAAATTCCCGGAGCCATAGATTCCCGATAAGGTAACAACACTGCTGTCGTTAGAAGACATTGTAACGTCATCAACTCGCTTGCCGTCAAGATCTACCTGAAATTCTTTCAATTCATTATTTCTGATTTTGTAAACATGAATTGCTTTAAAATTCTCATATTCTCTAAAAGATAATCGATCGTTAGGACGCAGGTGCTCAGTAAGACTCAAAAAATAATCACCTTGATTTGAAATATGATGTTCATTAATTGTAGTTAAGTTTCCATCAAAAGGAATAACATATTCACCAGATTGAATGTTGTTCATTGATTTATCAAAAACGCGATATCCATATATGTCGCTAGTTGTTCGTTTTCCAGGAATTTCCCATACAACACTTAGAAATTGACGATTCCAGGATTGAAGAATTTTGAAATTTGGCTTGGCATTTAAGCGATTATTATTGTAGGTGGCAATCAATTCGGAATTACCTGAAGGTTTTAATTCAGAGTCATAAACTTGATAATATAACGACATTTCACCGCCCTTACGATCGGATAAAAAGACATAAAGTTTTTCTCCGAAATAGTATGCATTTTCAAAATTAGCTATTCCGCTTTCTGCTACTTGCTTAATTCGTTGATTTTCAATGAATGATAAATTCTCGTGATTTGAAATCCTGTAAGAGCCAAATGTTCTTCCACCACTCCAGCGAAGAGTATAAAAATCTGTGTTTGTTCGAGGGAGTATTTCGATTAATGAACCATTACTGCGCTCAAGTGCTCCCCAAGAAATAGGAAATTCTTGCGCTGAAATTGATTTACATAGAACAAGAAAAAGGATAATTAGAAGTCCACATTTCATTTTTCAACTAATTGGATGCCCGTATAGTTTGTTGGACTGATTTGTTTTAACTCATTTTTTATTGATTGATCAACTGATAGCGAATCAATGAATTCGTGAACGGATTCCTTTGTGACTTTCTCATTTTTTCGAGTTAATCCCTTCAAAGCTTCATAGGGCTTTTCAAATCCTTCTCTTCTCAGTATTGTTTGAATTGCTTCGGCTACGACAGCCCAGTTGTTTTCTAAATCTTCTTCAAGTTTTGGTTGATTTAATAGCAGTTTACTCAGGCCATTCAAGGTCGATTGAAGAGCGATTGTTGTATGTGCGATAGGAACACCAATTGTTCTTAAAACCGTTGAGTCGGTTAAATCGCGCTGAAGTCGAGAAACGGGCAGTTTCGCTGATAAATGTTCAAAAAGCGCGTTGGCAATTCCAATATTTCCTTCTGAATTTTCAAAGTCGATTGGATTTACTTTGTGCGGCATTGCTGAAGAACCAATTTCTCCTTCTTTCAATTTTTGTTTGAAGTAATCCATTGAAATGTAAGTCCACAGATCTCGGTTTAAATCCAATATGATGGTGTTAATTCGTTTCAAGGAGTCAAAAAGCGCTGCTAAATTGTCATAGTGTTCAATTTGCGTGGTAGTTTGACTTCTTTTTAATCCTAGTGTTTGATTTACAAAGTTATTCGCGAATTCAACCCAATCTAAATAAGGGTATGCAACGAAATGTGCGTTGAAATTTCCGGTTGCGCCGCCAAATTTTGCTGAGAAATCTATTTTTTTGAGTTGTTCAAGTTGAATTTCCAATCGCTCGGAAAATACTTGGATCTCTTTTCCAAGGCGAGTTGGGGATGCTGGCTGACCGTGTGTTTTAGCGAGCATTGGAATGTCCATCCAATCTACCTGAAAAGATTTTAATTGTTTGATTAATTGATTAAGGAGAGGATGATAGACTTCATTCAATCCATCTTTTAGAGATAACGGAACAGAAGTATTGTTGATATCTTGAGAGGTTAATCCAAAATGAATAAATTCAACGTATTTATTCAATCCAAGTTGATTCATCTTTTCTTTCAAAAAATATTCAACTGCTTTAACATCGTGATTGGTTACTTTCTCTGTTTCTTTGATCCATAAAGCATCATTCTCATTGAAATTTTCGTAGATGGCTCTAAGTTCATCGAATCGGTTTTTCGGAAAGTCTTCTAGACCTTTTATTTTTAGTCTTGATAAATCTATAAAATATTGAATTTCAATTAAAACACGATATTTAATTAAACCAAATTCTGAAAAGAATTTTTGAAGATCTTTTGTCTTGTTATGGTATCTGCCATCGATTGGAGAAACGGCTGTTAGACTATTTAGATTCATATTTTATTATAAGGGAACAAAGATAAGACTTTGAAAATTAATCCTTGCTAAATTCAGTGAAATATGAAATCAAAAGCGCCTTTAAATTGTTTAATTTTGACTATGGAATTTTCAAAGCGATTTGTTCGATTTAATTGGATCATTTTAATCCTAATTTACCTTGTAATATTTGCCGGTAGTTTTGTTCGTATTTCAGGAAGCGGAATGGGTTGCCCGGACTGGCCAAAGTGCTTTGGTAAATGGGTTCCCCCGACTGAAATTACGGATCTGCCACCAGATTATCGTGAAGCTTATCTTTTGAAACGCGAGAAAAAAATAGAGAAATTTTGTAGGTTTTTGAATTCAGTAGGAATGTCCGGAACCGCCGTTAAGATTAAAAATAATCCAGACGTATACAAGGAGGAGGCTTTCAATGTTCGAAAAACGTG
>JBMLTP010000161.1:0-4511 GCA_049239885.1 Crocinitomicaceae bacterium | reverse complement strand
AATTTTAACAGAAGCTACGGATAGATTAGATATGAAAGTAGCTGATTTGGATGTTAAGAAATCTGAATTAGACGCAATCGTTAGCGAAACGCAAAAGGACGAAGACAAATTGTTAAAAGCATCTGATGATGCTAAAAAGAAAATCGAATCTCGCTTGGTGTTTGCATATAACCGTTTGCGTGAAAATGCGAAGAACGGTTTAGCTGTTGTGCAAGTAGTTCGTGACTCTTGTGGAGGTTGTTTCAATAAAATTCCGCCTCAAAGACAATTGGATATCGTTACGAAAAAGAAAATCATCGTTTGCGAGCATTGCGGACGCATTTTGGTTCCTTATCAAGGTGAGGAAAACCAAGATTAAGATTTCCCCTGTATTCCATTTTTTAAGTTGATTCATTTTAAATGACCGTTTAGGCATTTGCTTATTTATTTCACTTGAATGAAAGTCGTTTTCTTTACGGGTTCTGGTGTTTCTCAAGAAAGTGGTATTCCAACTTTCAGAGAGCGGAGTGCTTTGTGGGAAGATTATGACCCTGAAATCGTTGCCTCAATTGCTTCTTGGAAAACGCATCGAGCGGAAATGCTTCATTTTCACAATGAATTTAGAAGATTGGTTCAGGAAAAGATTCCGAATCCAGCTCATCATTTTATTGCTGATCTCCAGGAAAATCACGAAGTGGTGGTAATTACTCAAAATGTTGATGATTTACACGAGCGAGCAGGTAGTCGAAACGTAATCCATTTGCACGGAAATCTCTTTGAAGCTAGATCAACACAAAACCCAAATTTGATTTATCCTTGTCACGGAGACCTCAATATTGGTGATAAATGCGATAAAGACAGTCAATTAAGACCAAACGTCATTTGGTTTGGAGAATATTTGAATGAAAAGGTGGTAAAGCAGGCAGAAAACCAGATTCGATCTTGTGAACTTCTAGTGATTATCGGAACTTCTTTAGTTGTTGAACCTGCAAGCGAAATGCCTAACTTAGTGGACGATGATTGCCGTATCATAGTTGTTGACCCAAATCCGCCCTCTGAATTTATCAATCGCCGCAAAACTAAAGTAATTGAAAACACTGCTGTAGGAAGTTTGGAGGAGTTGGGGGAGTGGTTTTGATTTTTAAGTATTTCTAGTTGAAGCGTTGTGGTAATTTTGAATCTATGCGTCCCAATCAAAATACCCCGCCCTTGTAAAAGTCTTAAAGTGGCTAATGCAGGGATAGCTTGTCAATTTTCTCTTTCGTGTATGTACATAACTACCACCGCAAAATATGCGGTAAAAATACAGCTTTTACACCGCAAAACAATTTTTTGCTTTCACAATCTTTAATTTTCAGATAGTTTGTTGCTTGTTCGATTGTATTGTTATACTTGTAGGCAACGTTTTGCGTTTAGGGATGTTTCCTTGTGTTGCGCCTGATGCAAGGCAATATTGTTTACACGCTATTATATGTTGATTAATTCTTGTCTATTTTTTCAATTTTTTGCCTAATAAATTGTTCAATATTTCCGGCATACGAGTTTGTTTCGGATACTTCATCAGCTTCAAGCGAAAAAATTAATTTAGATTCTAACTTGGATGATAAATGAAATCTTTTTCTCTCAGAAATGCCAAAATAAGCAAAATATTCTTTTTTATAAAGTAGTTTTATAAAAGGAAGACCGCAATAAATATTATTGTTTACAATATGTTTTGATAGCATAAATTCCATTTGAATATCTTGTTCAAGTTTATTAATGTTAGTTTGTATAAAGTCGAAAAACAACTTGAAGTTTTCAATTAAGTTATTGTTTAATTCAAAAACAATGGTTTCATCTTTTTTCTCAAACATAATTTCATTGTATTTTGAAAGCTCTATTGTAAGTTCAATAATATTATTTACTTGCAATGGATATGTCCTTTTTTTAAATGATATTTCTTTAAAATTGTCAAAATTAAATATATCGAGGTATTCATTTTTCGAATAACCATAAAGTTCCTTTCTAAAAACATTTGCAATCTGAGTGTATAGAATTACGTATTTGTCAAAATTTTGAACGCTATTTTCATCAACGTATAAAAAATAATTATCAATCGACGCTATTGCACGTTCTAATTCCAATGAACTCTCATTTGTAATGTGAATTCTTAATATTGAAAAACTATGTAAAATGTTTAGGCGCTCTTTGTTCGAAAGTTTTCCATCTTCAAGACTTTTGCCTAGTATGACTAAAAATGAATTAAATATTTTCAGTTTTTCCTCATATACAACAGAATTCTTATTAATTTTTTCCTGACTTTCTGTTTGGTTTGAAAGCTGAATTTGTAATATAATGGTCGTTAAAATGGCACCGATGACTCCACTATTAATATCTTGTATCACCTTAGGAATCACATTTTCATTTATGTCATTAATAACAATTATTGTTAAAGAAATACTTAGTAAAAGCATTAAATACATCCAATATTTTTTATATTTTCTCATATTTTATTTTTCAAAAGTAACATATAACGGTTGGCGTGAAGGTGATATTGCCTTTGTGTTGCGACGGTTCAGAAAATCCTACTCAGTTAAAATCTCCTTATTCAATTCACTTTGAGGAAATTTCTTCTCCATGGCAGGAAAGAAAACATGACCGAGAATTAGTGGGTTAAATGTGAAGTATTGACATTTAACCAAATCCCCATTTGGGAGTTGACACCAAAATTTATTCATATCCATATCCACGGTTTCTCCGAATTCATTGCGTTGAGGAGTAGAAGAAGCAATTCGGAACATCTTAAGTTTCGTTGATTTACCTGAAGTCTCTTTCAATTTTAGAATACAAAAAGGAACGGATTTTTTGAGACTGTCACATTGTTTTTTATTCAACTCATAGTTTGCCAATTCAAAATGAACTTTCTGAAATCCTTGCAGGTATCTGAAAATGTTTGATGTATCCACATTAGATAATTTTTCTCCATTTTGCTTAATCGTAAATTTCATTTTTTTCTGTGAAACCGAAAAACTTCGATACGGTTCTTTTGGAAATGAGACATCCACTTGAGCAATTTTTTCCAATCCCAAACTAAAGATATTTGTGCAAAGCCATTTTCTTGGATCAGCGAAAAAACGAGGTTCGATAATTCCATACATTCCCTTGATATGCATCATTACGGGATAGTCGCTTTTTCCGTCGTCAGCTGTTTCCAATAACATGATTTGACCCAAATGATCTTGAGCAGGTGGGCCAATATACCACGTTTTTGTCCATTCTCCGTTTTGGAAAATCTCAACTTTCGTGTGACTTGTTGCCATTAGTTCAGTGAACTTGATTTGCGCTTTTTCAGGTAAATAACCTTTAAAAGAAACTTTATTAATCGCTTCGAGAATAAAATGTACGTTTGGTTGAGAGATGCAACCGCCTTTACTATCAGTCCAGAGGTCTCCTTTTTTCTGTAGTTCCATTTTATTGGAAAAAGGATCTGTAATGAGTATTTTATCAATACTTGTCGTGTCCTCAATGGCAAATTCTATGAATTGAGAATCGGAAGTTCCGTCGGTGCTAAGTAAGGATTTTGTATATAAACCAAGTCCAACAAGAATTGAAATTCCAACTACAAGAATCACTATTTTTTTTGCCATAACTATCGTTTCTTAGGGTTTTGAGCAAATCGTTTTTTACGAATAAGATTCAATCCAAAGGCGAGAATTAGAATGCTTCCAATCGGTGCTAATAAATTTACAATCTTATAATAACCAGCATGCTGTTTGATTTTTTCTTTATCGATTTTTTTAATTTCAATTTGACGACTTCGGATATCTAACACTGAATTGTCTCCCATCATGTAATCCACGATATTCTGGAAAAACTCTTGATTCCCATGAAATAAATTTACACCTCGCTGCACGAGTTCAGGGTCCATTTTAAGGTCGTTGTACTGACTTGGCATATAAACATATCCCAATCCTTTTGGATTCGGCATCGAATCGTATCGGTTAAAAATGAATTTTCCATTTCCAACCACCAAAACTTTTCCTTCTTTATCACTTTTGCTTTTGTAGTGATATTTCTCAGGGATGTTTTCGTTATTGAGACGATTTACGAATTCTGGAACAACTCGGTTTTCAAAATGCGAACGAAAAAATCCTTCGGCGAGACCGGATACACAGATTTTATTAATCTCGTCTTCCGGATTTTGAACAAGTTCAGGATTGCGACCAAAATTCATAGGAAATCCTAAGCTAACTAATGGAGCAAGACCTGTACGATTCGAGTTGGTTGATGTTGTTAAGACGGGTGTTAAAGCTAAATTCCCAGTTTTAACAAATTGAATTTCGTTGGCGTATTTCAAATAAACAGGCTCAATGTTTCGCGTTATCGGATGAGCAGAAGGCGTTGCCAAAATACTGAAGAACCATGGAATATACGTTTGATCGGCATAAGGAACAATTTTTGGCGCACAATTGACGTCAACAACGTAATTCTCATTGATTTTTAAACCATAGTCGTACAACATACGATCCAACATCAAATTTTTTCTAGTTGTG
>JBMLTP010000160.1:0-15107 GCA_049239885.1 Crocinitomicaceae bacterium | reverse complement strand
TTTTAAAACGGCAAATGGATCGTGCTTTTCCTGACTCACAATTATCTGGTTTCAGTAAGATTCTTCCCAGTCATTTCCGACGGAACTGAAATTCCCATTCGATGTAAAATCGTTGGAGCTACGTCCGCAAGAATTCCAGGTTGAAGTTTTACGTTTTTGTCATTCGTAACCAAAACCATTGGAACTGGATTCAAACTATGCGCTGTATTTGGACTTCCGTCTTCGTTCAATGCAAAATCGGCATTTCCGTGGTCCGCGATGACTAAGAATTCGTAGCCAAGTTCTTGTCCTGTGTTTACAACATCCTTCAAACAAGAATCAACCGTTTCAACAGCCTTAACAATTGCCTCGTAAACACCTGTATGTCCAACCATATCAGGGTTTGCAAAATTTAGACAAATGAAATCCGGTGTTTTGGTTTGCATAAAGTCAACAATACGATCTCGAACTTCCTGCGCACTCATTTCAGGTTGTAAATCGTAGGTTGCTACTTTTGGGGAATTGACTAAAATGCGATCTTCCTTTTCGAAAACGGATTCCCTTCCTCCACTAAAAAAGAAGGTGACGTGAGGATATTTCTCCGTTTCTGCAATGCGAACCTGTGTTTTACCCGCGTTCGAAATCACCTCTCCAATCGTATTAAACAAATTATCTTTTTCGAAGACAACCTGTATATTTTTGAAAGTAGCATCATAATTGGTCATCGAGCAATAATGCAAATCCAAAGGCTCCATTTGGAATTCAGGAAATGCTTTTTGAGTTAAAGCAATCGTTATTTCTCTTGGACGATCAGTTCTGAAATTGAAACAAATAACCACATCTCCATTCTCAATAACTCCATTTGAATCAATGATACTTGGTTCGATGAATTCATCCGTAATTCCATTTTCATAAGATGATTCGATGGCTTCATCAGCAGAATTAAATTTAGATCCGACACCTTTGATTAACAAATCGAATGCTTTTTTGACACGTTCCCAACGGTTGTCACGATCCATGGAATAATAGCGACCGATAACGGATGCAACTTTTCCTGTAGAAATTTTTAGGTGCTTCTCAAGTTCTTGCATAAAACCCAATCCACTCTTTGGATCGCAATCACGACCATCCGTGAAAGCGTGAATAAAAACGTTATTCAATTCATACGATTTTGCCATATCGCATAGCGCGTATAAATGTTCTTGTGAACTGTGAACTCCACCCTTGGAAACAAGTCCAATGAAATGGATTTTACAACCACGCGATTTGGCTTTCTGAAAAGCATCATTCAAAACCACATTTTGTTGGAATTCCCCATCTCGAATTGACTTATTGATACGCGTAAGTTCCTGATAAACAATTCTTCCTGCACCAATATTCAAATGTCCAACCTCCGAGTTTCCCATCTGTCCTTCAGGAAGACCAACATCTTCACCGCTCGTTCTCAATGTCGCATTCGTGTAATTTTTCAATAGAGAATCCATGAACGGGGTATTCGCATGTGCGATGGCATCTGATTTCGATCCATTTCCAATTCCCCAACCATCTAAAATGATAAGGCCAAAACGATTTGTCATAACGGCAAAGTTACTTCAAAAATGCTGCCTTTTGGCGAATTATTTTTGCATACAATTGAACCTTGGTGCAACTGAACGAATTGAGATACGATATACAATCCTAGGCCACTTCCTTTATTTTGACGAGTTTCCTCGTTACCTGAACGATAGAATTTCGAGAAAATCGATTGTTTATCCTCTGTCGAAATTCCCGGGCCTAAATCACTAACTCCAAAAATGGATTTATCGTTATCAATTTTTCCAAATACCCTAATTTCTTCGGATGTGCCAGCATATTTTATGGCGTTTTCAAGTAAATTCAGCAAAATTGTCTCCAACATAAACGCATCCGCTTGAATTTTTAAATTGGAACTAATTTCTTGTTTAATCTGTACAGATGGAAAACGCTTTTGAATTCGTTCAACCAGTTGACTGGTCAATTCATTGAAATCAATTTCCGTTTTAACAGGAGCAAGTGCTTTGTTATCCAATCTTGATGCATTCAAAATATTATCAATCAACAACTCTAGTCGCTCGTTCTCTTCTAATGCTTTAGAAAGTAAATCGTCGCGTTTTTCAGAAGGTAATTCGCGTTTAATTAAGGTTTGTAAAAGTAACTTTGTAGAAGCGATTGGGGTCTTTAACTCATGTGTGACGGATAACAAAAAATTCGACTGCCTTTGCGATAGCGTAAGTTCCTTTCGAATCGACGAACTTATTTTGAACAATCCAAAAATTAGAAGCAAAAGGAAAACGGAACCTTCTCCAACAATCATCAATGTTTTTCGGAAAATAATTGATTCATTATCAGCACTTTCTCGGCTCAATTGAATTAAATGAAAGCCCCACCAAAGAAATTGAACAATTACATAGATACTGAGAATATAAAAAAGCAGATTGGTTTGTTTTTTCATCGAATTTTAATCTTTCGATTCATCGGAATCTGACTTTTTGAAAATGCTTCCAACTTCTCGACCAATTTTTTGAATCGTTTCAACACCAGCGATAATAGGTGTTGCAGAAATATCATCATAAGAAGCATACATCGGATCTACTTCCAATCCCGGATAAATAAACATTAAATCATTGTTCGGACAAGCTTTTTCCAACTTAGTTGAAATGGCTTCAATCATCGGATCATATGAAACAGAACCAACTCGTGCGGAACAAAATACAACCAAATCATCTTTTGAATTATTATAAAGTGGGAAAAAATCATCTAGATTTTCAATCTCTTTTAATCTAACGTTAAAATCTAATTTATTAGCATAAGCCACTTTTTGAAAACGCTCATACGTAGTAGCAGATGCATAAAGTTCCAAATTAATTGAAAGCTCTTTAGAAAGTCTAAGCACACGTTCTACCCAAAGCGAGAATGTTGGTTCAATTTCGGATAACAAAGGAGCAACGACCACAATTTTTTGATAACTAACTGATGGTTTATCCAACTGACAGAAGAAAATAGTTTTATCACAAACATCCAATAAATGTGCACGGTCATCACCTACGACTCTTTTCAGAATATTTTTATTGTTACGGCTATCGTTTATGATTACTATATCCGAAACCAACTCTTTCGAAACACGCGCAATTCCTGATGAAAGATTATAGTCGATCGTGGCAATTGTATTGATTTTCGATTCGTGACCGGCAAAATGTTTTACAATGTCTTCCAATGATTTTCGCGACTTTCGAATCATTCGCTCCGCTTGATCGTTATTGGGATAGACGCTTACCACTGAAATCGGATTTATTACTTTTGGATCTGAAACAAGAATTGCGAAATCGATAAGGCCTTCATTTCCAATTAATTCATTCATCGAAACCATGATATGTTTATTTCGAAGCCTTGTTTCATTGTCATCTAAGTCGCTATTTTCAGACATTTCAATGAGCATTTTTCTTCCCGCACTTTCTGTAACAAAAGAGGCTGTCATACACGTAATTAAAATCAATAAGATGGTGCCGTTGACAATGTTTATGCTTAAAATTCCATTTCCTCCATCATATCCAACCATGATAATGGCTAAAGTTGCAGCGGCATGAGATGTGCTAAGTCCAAAAATAATTTGTCGCTCGATTTTAGTCAATTTAAAAATGACTTGAGTAACATAGGCCGCCAACCACTTGCTGAAAATCGCAAATGAAGTCAAAACAGCAGCTATTATCAAAGGCCAAGTTCCTTGAAAAAAAGCACGGTAATCAACTACCATTCCCACAAAAATCAAGAAAAATGGAATGAAAAGTGAGTTGCCAATGAAATCAACACGATTCATCAGAACTGAATTATGTGGAATAAGGCGATTCAAAACAAGTCCTGCGACAAATGCTCCAATTATGTGTTCCACTCCTGCCATTTCAGCTAAGAATGCGGAAAAGAAAACGACAGAAAGCACAAAAATATATTGAGATGTCTTTTCACTATCCAACTTGCTAAAGAACCAACGGGCAATTTTAGGAATTATGAAAAACATGATGAATGAGAAAATAGTCAGCGATGTGATTAATCTTACCCAAAAAGCAAAATCGAGATTCCCTTTTGTTGAACTTGAAATGATTGCCAAAATGATCAATACGGCAGTATCGGTAAGAATCGTTCCCCCAACAGTAATGGCGACTGAACTATGTTTTGATAATCCATATTTACTAATAATCGGATATGCGACCAAGGTATGTGTGGCAAACATACTTGCCGTAAGCAAACTCGCCATTGGACTTAAATGCAAGACATAATAACAAATTGGATAGCCCAAAAATAATGGCAAGGCAAAAGTCAGAACCCCGAACGTAATACTCTTGTTGAGGTATTTTCTGAACTGATTCAAATCAAGTTCTAGCCCAGCAATAAACATTATATACAAAAGACCGATAGTTGCAAACAACTTTATTGAACCTTCAGATTCCATTGTTTTCTCACCAATCAATCGAAGCCCATTTGGACCAATGATCATTCCTGAAATTATCAATCCAATAATAGAAGGAATTCGAACTTTTCTAAGAAGAATCGGGGAAAGTAGAATGATGAAAAGCAACAAAGAAAAAACGAGTACCGGATTTTTGATTGGTATTATGAATGCAGCGAAAAAATGCTCAAAAAAGTACTTCATCTACAGCGTTTTAAATTTTAACCCCCGACTTTTTAGTTGCTCAATAATTTCGATTATCGAGTTTTTTAAATTTGGAAATCCCTTTTCACTGTCATGAAATACGAGAATATCTCCTCCTTTAATATCCTTTGCTTTTTGTATTATTTTTTTAGGTGAAATATTTTTATCAAAATCGTAAGAAAGCCATGACCAAAAAACGATTTTCTTTCCCCCGTCAAGTAGCTTTTTGAACTGATTCCGAGTAATCTTACCATATGGCGGACGAAACAAATCGGATTGTATATAAATTTCTGCTTGACTCACAGAGGATATATACGTGTTTATCCCGGTTTTTGTTCCACATTCGTGATTCATTGTATGATTACCGATTTGATGACCTTCCGAGATTATTCGTTTCAACAATTCAGGATAATCTTTAACGTTTTTTCCGACGAGAAAAAAAGTAGCTTTTATTTGAAATTCGTTCAACAAATCCAGCACCCATGGGGTAACTTCTGGGTTCGGGCCATCATCAAAAGTTAAGTATATCGAATCGGATTCTTTTCCTTTCCAAATGCCACTTGGAAACAACAATTTTGCAATAAGTGGCGCTCGGAAGAATCGCATGCTACTTCAATGTATCAGAATTTGTATCTTCTTTCATTAAACTTTCCAAATCCAACATTTCTTGATCACTTTGAACAGGTTGTGGGTTTCCTGAAGACTTTAAAAATCCGTAGTGCTCACCCATTGCTCCTAAGTTCGTTTGAAGTCCAGCAATCATTCCCATGTAATATGTGCCGCCTGTAACACTTGCTGCACTTTCGCCCGCATCACTTGCCGCTTGCTGCAATTCGTTGTAAATTCTTGGCATGTCATTCTTATATACTTTGTTAAACAACTTATAAAGACGTTTTGCCAATGCTCCATCCTTAGCTCCAAACTTCGGATCATTCGCAATTACATACATTTTGAAACATGCGTCAAGAGCGGCGTAAAGATCTTCAGCATTTTCAGGATTTCCGGCATATTCTGCAGCACTATGCTCAAAATAATTGAAAATCGTTTCATAATTATCTGCCAATTTCATTCCCAATTTCGTCGCTTTATTCTTGTCACCTGCCATAAAATATAGTTGTACAAATTCATGCAAGCAGCCGCTTGATTTTGCTTTAACATCTTGACCTTGATACATGAAATTTGTATGTGCTGAATTGATTTTCAACGAATTCATTGGGTCAATTTGGTTAACTTCTCCAAAATCAAGAACAGTTTCCAAAGGCATAAGATCCATTGATTTATCGAGCAAGTTGATTGCTCCTTTCTTATCACCTTTATTCAGAAATTGCTCCGCTAAAAGTAAAAAATTACAACGGTATTGCTGTGTGTGGCGACGCGCATAGTAATCCGTTAAGACCTTCGGGTTATTCATCTCACCATACGTGTATGTCTTCAATAAATGCTTCTTCATTTTTGCCAAATTGAAGAAAACTGGTTCATCCTTCAATGGATTTAATTCGTAAGCCATACCCACTTGCTTGATGTAACCTGAACTCAATAATGCAATTGAGAATGATGAACCGCGACTGCTTGAGAAATAAATTCCCCGTTTCCAATCATTATTGGCAACAATATCCATCATCATTACCTCATCTCTTGCTAAGTAACGGTCTCGCTCAGAATTGAATTCAAAAACAATTTTATTTGGACATTTAGCGACCTCACTTTTTGAAATAATATTTGCTTTAACTGCATTGTCTTTATTTACTTTCAAAGAAAAACGACTCGAAGGAAAGAAGCTAAATAAAGTACCGTCGTTATTTATCATATTGTTGTCATTACGAACAAAAGCCATAGCTTCTTTAAAATCAATAGACGACCAAGGCGTTTCAAATTGTTCCAATAAAGTCTGAAGTTCACTTGCGGCACCTTCTCCAAATTGAACACTTCCTCCTTGAACCCTATTGAATAATGCTTTGGCACCGAAATATTTTTTAACAACACTTTCTGATAAATTTGACAAGTCTGAATTAGTTAAATATTCTAATCCCCTTAGCGCAATTGAATCAGTTGTGGTAATTTTCGAAACAATCGGAGCAATTCTTGAGTTAAAATACATTAACGCCTGTCTTGCTTGCGTTTTGTTTTCTTTAACACGCATTTCAACAACTTTTTTGATTATTTCATCATTGTTCTTTTTATTAACGTCTAAACGTCCGTTCTTCAATAAAATCTCATCATTTTCTTTCATGGATATCAATTCAAGAAGACTTAAAAAATAAATCTGATCCGTATTTCCCGCATACATTAAGATTTGATCTTCCCTAAACTTTATCGGAAGTGGATCCGACTCGTAAGCACGCATTTTCATTTGATTCGTGTACCAGTCCGTCCCCATAAGAGAAAGGTTACAAACACGCACATCCGTTCGGATTCCTTCTACTTCTTGCAAATACCAAAGTGGGAATGTATCATTATCACCATTTGTAAAAATGATTCCATTCTTTTCACAAGACTGCAAATAATTATAAGCTAAATCTCGTGCTGAAGTTTTTCCACTACGATCATGATCATCCCAACCCTGAGCACCCATTATTAATGGAACAATTGCTCCAAGAGCCGTTGCAGCAATCGCACTTGTATTTGCATTTTTCAGTTTACTAAAAATGAAATCATAAATCGCATAAACCCCGATTCCAATCCACATCGCGAAGAAATAAAAAGAACCTGCATATGCGTAATCGCGTTCTCTCGGCTCAAACGGCTTTTGATTCAAATAAACAAGAATGGCAACACCTGTAAATAAAAATGCCAAAAATAAAACGAAAGCATCTTTAGGAGCACGATAAATGTGGAATATTAGTCCAACAATTGCCAATATAAGCGGCAACAAATAGAACTTATTGTGTGACGCGTTATTTGTTGTATAATGCGGTGCAAATTCTTGACTTCCCAAACGAGCTTCATCGATAAAGTTTATTCCTGAAATCCAGTTTCCTCTCATGTTATCACCGTGACCTTGAATGTCGTTTTGGCGACCTGCAAAATTCCACATGAAATAACGGACATACATCCAATTCACTTGGTAACGGAAGAAGTAAGTCAAGTTTTCACCAAAAGTGGGTAATCGCATGCCATCTCGACCAATTTCAGTTCCTTTATCTTCATTTGCGTCATATCCCGACCAATTTTCATATCCCTGTTTGTGCAAGGGACTGTCACCTGAATACATCCTTGGGAAAAAGGTTCCTTGAGAATAAGTTGGCACTGCTTCTTTGCGAATAGAAGAGTTACTTTCGTAATATTTCTCTTCAATTGTATAGGCACCTCCATTTTCTTTTACCCATTTTTCCGCATCTGATTTTTTGGTAAACGCCTTTACCGCTTCATCATTTTCAGTTACAACGAATCTACGTAAATAGTAAGGAGAAAGATCTTTCCAGCCATCTCGACTAACCAACTGTGGTCCCTCAGCAGTCATTTCTTCTCCATTTCGAAGGGAATTCCAGTAGTTTCCATAAAGGATCGGAGCAGAACCATATTGCTCACGTTTCAAATAGGAATGGAGTGTTACTAAGTTTTCTGGATCATTTTCATCTAACGGAGTGTTTGCATTCGAACGAATAACGATTACAGCAAAGCTTCCATAACCGATTAGAAGGAAAATTAATCCCATCATCGCATTGTAAAGAATCGTTTTTTTATTTTTCTGTGCATAATAAACTCCAAGAACACAAAGCCCGATTAATAATAAAAAGAAGAAAATTGTTCCTGTAAAAAAGGGAGCGCCTAAACTATTTACAAAGGCAACCTCGAAACTTGAAGCCATTGAAACTGAACCTGGAATGATTCCTTCTTGAATAAATCCAAGTGTAAAAATGGAAATTAAGCCACACAGAAGTATTCCTAGAAAATTCACATCGGATTTTACTCGGAAATAAATCATGTAACCAATTGCAGGAACCACAAGGATTCCCAAAAGGTGAACACCGATTGCTAAACCGAGAAGAAATAAAATCAGCAAGATCCATCTATTGGGATTGGCTGTTAATGAAAGTTGACCATTTTGAACCTCAGCCATTTCCTCATCCCATTTCAAAATCGCCCAAAAAATTATTGCCGTAAATAACGAAGCCATTGCGTATACTTCACCTTCAACAGCTGAAAACCAAAATGAGTCAGAAAAGGTATAAGCCAAAGAACCAATTGCTGCAGAGGATAAAATCGCGAATTTCTCGCCTCCTTCGATATTATTGGATTTTTTAAGCGCAATTTTCTTTAATAATAAAGTCAATGACCAAAACATAAATAAAATGGTAAACGAGCTTGATAAAGCAGAAAGTGCATTAATCCAGACGGCAACACTATCAGGAGCTGCAAAAAATGAAAACAACCTCCCCAATACCATAAACAAAGGTGCCCCTGGTGGATGCCCTACTTCTAGTTTGTAAGCCGCAGTAATATATTCGCCGCAATCCCAAAGACTTACCGTTGATTCAATAGTCATTAAGTAAACGGTAGTAGCGATTGCAAAAACAACCCAACCAATTATTCTATTAAGTTTCTCGTAAATCATAGAGAGTAGATTTTATTAATTATGCGAAATTAAAAAATAATAGCACACGAATTTAATTCATTCAAACGCAAAAATTTCATCACGATTTGAACTAATTAAAAATTGTTTTTAAATTTGCACTCGCTTTGGATAAAGTTCTAAGCAAAATTGACCCATGGTGTAACTGGCAACACGTCTGGTTTTGGTCCAGAAGAGTCTAGGTTCGAGCCCTAGTGGGTCAACAAAACTAACCCCTAAAACATTTGATTATCAATGATTTAGGGGTTTTTTGTTTTAAAGAGGTTTTTGAACCATTAATCAGTAAAAACACGTAGGAAATTCTATTTTATTATACTTAAATTAATTTATTACATTGTGTATTATCAATAAATAAAGAGAGACTGCCTTACATTTGCTCCATAATTAATAAAACAAATAAAAAATGAAAACACTACACTTTAAACTTATGAGCTTATCAATGATCGCTTTTTTATGGCTTACTAGTTCTAATTCATTTGCACAATCGACAAATTATGTCGGAAATTGGCAATCCACTGCGCCTGTTGTGAGTATGAATAATTCAATTATGAAAATTAAAATACTTTCGACAAATCAACCAAATGTTTTCATAATAATCAATGCAGATAGTCCTAAAAAGAAAATTGTAGCTAAATACAATCCAGCAGATGGAAGAATTTATGCCACAGTGAAAAACACTCCTATTTATCTAGTTTACAATGCAGGCCCTGACAATCTTCAATGCTTTAAACAATCGAATAACGCGTTAATTTGTGACCTAACAAGGTATTAGAATAAACTTTCAACTAGTAGAGGCGAGTCATTGATTCGCCTTTTTTATTTATAAAATTCCAAAAGAAAAATACTAGTGTTTTATTTGATCTAACTCTACGGGTTTGTGATCATGTTTGAATAAGATACCGAAAAGAATTGCCACAAACAATGAGTAACCCGCAAATGTTAACCAAATGTTATACCAGTCATTTGATCCATTTGGAAGAGTGAAATAATTTTTGATTAATACTCCACTTATATAACTCCCCATAACTGCTCCAAACCCATTAGTCATCATCATAAAAAGTCCCTGAGCACTCGAACGAATTTTTGAATTCGTGTTTGTTTCTACAAAAAGAGAGCCAGAAATATTGAAAAAGTCAAAAGCCATTCCATAAACAATGCATGAAACAATGATCATCCAAAGCCCTTCTGCAGGATTGCCATAAGCCAAAAGTCCAAATCTAAGCACCCATGCAAACATACTAATTAGCATAACTTTTTTGATTCCGAACTTTCTTAGAAAAAATGGAATAGCTAAAATGAAAATCGTTTCTGAAATTTGCGAGATGGACATAATTATCGTTGAATGCTCCACTACCCATAAATCGGCGTATTTCGGTATATTTTTAAATTCAGAAATATACAAGTCTCCATACATGTTTGTAAGCTGTAAAGAAGCACCAAGGAGCATTGAAAATAAAAAGAAAAGTGCCATTTTGTATTGACCAAACAAACGAAATGCGTCAAAACCAAAACTACTAAATATCGATTTTCGCTCTACTGGAACATTATTCGTTGGGCATTTTGGGAGTGCAATCAGTGCGTACATAGCCAATAATATTTCAGAAATTCCACCTATATAAAATTGCCCCGAACTTGCTTTATTTCCTGTCAAATTAGTAACCCACATGGCCACGATAAATCCAATTGTACCCCAAACACGGATTGGCGGGAAGTCTTTAACTACATTGAAATCGTTCGATTTTAAAATATTATATCCAATCGAATTTGACAGAGCAATAGTAGGCATATAGAACATCATTGAAAGAAAAATCCACCAATAAAATGAATCTGGCCCGTTTACTTGAGGCAAATAAATTAAAACTAATCCTCCAATTAGATGAAGCACACCATATAGTTTTTCTGCAGGAATCCAACGATCAGCGACAATCCCCATTAGTGTAGGCATAAAAAGTGAGGAAAGACCTAGTGTACTAAAAATTGCTCCGAATTCAACTGGTCCCCATTGCTTTGTTTCAAACCAATAATTAGCAATTGTGATTAACCAAGAGCCCCACACAAAGAATTGTAGGAAACTCATTAAAATTAGTTTGTACTTTAAACTAGGATTTTGCGAATTACTTTTCGCGTCTATTAAGCTCATCTCTTATTTTTGAGGCTAGTTCGTAGGCTTCATTTTCAATGGCTTCTTGAAGTCGGTGACTTAGTTCTTCCTTACTCGCGTTTTTCAACTCACTTTCCTCAGTAACTTCCACCTCTTCTTCGTCGAATATATCTTCTTCCGAACCATTCTCAGCCCCTTCACTACTGTCAACTTCTTCCAAAACATTTTCGTATGTGTAAATTGGAGAATTAAATCGCACACCAACCGCTATGGCATCGGAAGTTCTAGAATCGATTTCAGTTAGCATTCCGTCTTTTTCACAAATAATCTTCGAGTAAAAAACGCCCTCTAAGAATTTGTAAATAATGATTTCTTTCACATTAACTCCAAACGATTTACAAAATGTTTTTATTAAATCATGGGTTAAAGGTCTATTGGGAACCATTTTTTCCAACTCAACCGCAATAGATTGTGCCTCAAAACCTCCAATTAGTATTGGTAATTTTCGTCTACCACCAACTTCGAGTAAAGTAAGTACATACGATCCCGATTGCGTTTGGCTATATTGAATTCCTGTTATGTCGAGTTTAATCTTTTGCATCGAAAGAAAATCTACTAATTCTGACTTGCTTTGAATTTATTAATGGCAGCTGTCAATTTCGGAACCACATCAAATGCGTCTCCAACAATTCCATAGTCCGCAGCCTTGAAGAAAGGTGCCTCAGGGTCGGTGTTAACAACAACAATAACTTTAGAACCATTCACTCCTGCCAAATGCTGAATCGCTCCAGAAATTCCTACCGCAATATACAGGTTTGGTCGAATCGCAACACCAGTCTGCCCAACGTGCTCGTGATGTGGTCTCCAACCTATATCTGCAACAGGGCGAGAACAAGCTGTCGCTGCCCCTAATGATTTTGCTAAATCCTCAATCATACCCCAGTTTTCAGGGCCTTTCATACCTCTACCAGCAGAAACAACCAACTCAGCCTCTGGTAAAGGAATTTCACCTTCAGGTTTTTTAGTTGAGATAACTTTGATTGCTGCGGCACCTGCATTTCCTGAGACTTCTTCTACGGCACAAGAACTTCCAGATTTCTCAGGTTGTATACTGTTTGGAAGAAGTGAAATTATTTTTGAAGATGAATTAACTTTTACCAATCCCATTGCTTTTCCTGAAAAGACATTCACTTTAACGCTTCCATCTCCTTCCGGCAAGGCAACTGCTCCAGAAATAAGTCCTGCATTTAAACGAACTGATAGTCGCGGTGAAACGGCTTTACCAATCAAATCATGGGAAAAAACGATTGTTGAAGCACCAATTGCTTGTGCAACTGAAGCTACTAAACGAGTCAATTGCTGAGCATCTTCTCCATCAACAGTTCGGTCAACAATGACTTTTG
Source organism: Crocinitomicaceae bacterium (assembly GCA_049239885.1). GTDB lineage: Bacteria > Bacteroidota > Bacteroidia > Flavobacteriales_D > Crocinitomicaceae > UBA952. Next base: position 2,388 of record JBMLTP010000160.1, on the reverse strand, counting down.
AAGCTCCATATTCACCCAATGAGGCTAATACATCTGAAGATGCATTTCCATTGGTAACTACAGTTACTTGGTCGCCTAATTTCTTACCATAAGTAACGGTTTCAAATGATGCTTTTGAAAGACCGTTCGCTGAATTTACGTATACTAATACCATGACTAAATGTTTAAATAACTTTTGCTTCGTTGTGAAGTAAATTAACTAGTTCGTCCATACTATCAGGACTAATCATTTTAACCGCTGATTTAGCATTCGGCATTACATAGGATACAAATGAAGTCAATTCATCCAACGCAACTGGTGATACCACTTGAAGAGGCTTAGTTCTAGCGGCCATAATCCCACGCATGTTCGGAATTCGTTGTTCTGCCATTCCTTTTGCACAGGAAACTACCGCAGGAGTGGATACTTCAACTACTTGAACTCCACCTACAATCTCTCTCTCCAAAGTTAATGTTGAACCATTCACATCCAATTTTGTAGCCAACGAAACAAATGGCAAGTCCAAAGACTCAGCAATCATTCCACCAACTTGAGAACCGTTATAATTAATGGTTTCTTTTCCTGTTAAAATCAAATCAAAGCCATTTGACTTTGCATAACTTGAAATTTGCATCGCAGTATAATAAGCGTCTTTTGGATCGGCATCAATTCTTACTGCTTCATCCGCTCCAATTGCAAGCGCCTTGCGAATCACCGCTTCATCGGCTGCATTTCCAACTGTTACGATTGTAACTTGTCCGCCTCCTGCTTCTTTGATCTCCAAAGCACGAACCAAAGCATACCACTCATCGTAAGGATTCACAATGTATTGCACGCCGTTTTCATCGAACTTCGTGTTGCCATCTGTAAAAGCAATCTTGGAAGTTGTATCCGGAGACTTGCTGATGCAAACCAAAATTTTCATAGCTTAATTATTTTTAAAGTGTACAAATTTAAAGAAATATCTCTTCGAACGATTGGAATTTTTAAGGAACTTTTTACATGTTTAAAAACCTTTTAACAGCAATTCAATTAACTACAAACTAAAATTAATTAATAGCGCGTAAAGTATGGAGGACCCAAACGTAACAAGCGCGACCTTTTTCAGTTCGGGGTCCAATTCTTTTGGTGCTTCATTCAAAAAAACACGTTTCAAATGAGGAAACAGAAGAAAGCTCGGAACTAAGGCTAGTGGCAACATAAAATTAAATGTATAAAAAGTAAACGTGATAATGACTAGAAGCCAAGCCGCAAATCCTCCAAGAATTAAAAATGCGTGGTAAAATTTTGCCCGCTGAAAACCCAACTTAACAACAGTCGTGTTTTTCGATGATTTTTTGTCGTTGACGTGATCGCGTAAATTGTTAAGATTCAAAACAGCTGTACTCCAAAGACCGATTGTTACCGCCGGGAAAAACACAAGCCACTCGAATCCGTTTCCGTAAAGCGAAAAAACACCCAAGACGCTCACCATTCCAAAAAACAGAAATACCATTAAATCACCCAAACCTCGATAACCATAAGCGTTTTTTCCGACTGTGTAAGTTATTGCAGCCGATATACAAACGATAGCCAAAATGGCATAAAACAAGATAAGCTCTGGTGTTAGATTCTGTGAGCTAAAATAAATAAGTCCTGAAGCTGAAATTAATGAAAGAACTACGCAAATATAAATGGCGCTCTTCATCTCCTTCTGAGAAATAATTCCGGATTGAACTGCACGTGTTGGCCCTATGCGGTTCTTGTTATCCGTCCCTTTTTGACTATCTCCTAAATCATTAGATAGATTCGAAAGGATTTGAAAACTAATAGTTGTGACGAGAGCTAAAATGAAAATTTCCCAAAAGTGAATATCCTCATCCGGGTTTGTTATGGAGTGAAGAACCTTTGCCATTCCCGATCCAATAATAATTCCAGAAACTGATAGTGGTAATGTTCGAAGTCTAATAGCCTGAAACCAGGCTTGTCTTTTGGTCATTGAATCGATTTTTAGCTAATTTTCTATTTCTTCTTTTTATAAACAGGTACAGTAGAACAAGGTTCACCGTACATAATAGAAGAAACAACCGGTTGAAGGTGATTTAACAATGTAACCATCGCGAATTCGGGTGCTGAAATATCACTGCAACCTTTGATAATGACTTTTCCATTTATAAATTCTTCTAAATTAAGTGCTTCAATATTTCTCTGAATAAGTTGTTTTTCGAGATCTGATTTTGAACCGACAACAGCAATTGAAGCAATTCCATTGAGGGAAGAAGCTACCAACATATAAGCCCAGGTTGGAATAATGGCATCAGCAGAACAATAAATGAATACAACCTTACCATTGTATTGCTCCCAGTTTTCAGTTTTTATCCAATCTCTAAAATCTTTTTCCTTTAAAACCAATCCCTGCCAAAGCTGCT
>JBMLTP010000159.1:0-10316 GCA_049239885.1 Crocinitomicaceae bacterium | reverse complement strand
GAAAAAAAAGACCTTTCAATTTGACACCATGTGGAACGAAATCAAAGAAAAAGAAGGAGGGTAGTTATGCGTTCGATTTATTTATATACGAAACAGGAAATCAATACCTGCTCTATTGGAAGAAGCATGAATAGAATGATAACAAAATTACGAAACGCAGATCAGATGCAAGCTACAAACCGTTCTGGTAAAAAGTATATTTTTAGAAATGAATTAAACAATTACAATATGAAAATAATTAATAAAAAATCTAAATGCCTAATCATTTTGATTTTCATTTTTGCCCAACAGGTTTTTGGACAAATTAATCTTGTGCCAAATCCAAGTTTTGAACAATATGATACATGTCCATACAATGGAGGTCAAATTCAATATGCACTTTCATGGATTAATCCAGCTACTTATTCTACACCCGATTATTTTAATGCATGTGGTATTGGGGGACATAACGTCCCTAATACTGTATTTGGACAACAAACAGCGCGCACAGGAACTGCTTATGCTGGTATTCTTACTTATACAAACAACCCTGATTGGCCTACTCAAAATAATGCTAGAGAATATATAGAGGTTCTTTTAAATGATACTTTAGACTTTGGGAAAAAATATTGCGTTTCATTTTTTGTCAATAAAGCGGACTCCGTTCAATATGTATCAAATGATATTGGCGCATATTTTTCGGCTGTCCCGGATACTATTAATTCTCCACAAGGGTACTATGTTTTTCCATATATCCCACAAATAAGCAATCCCACCACCAATCTATTAACTAATGATACAGGATGGACAGAAATTTCAGGTATTTATGTTGCAACAGGTGGTGAAAAATATATGATAATTGGCAATTTTAACGATTTCGCATCCACAACAGCAACCTTTGTAGGAGGTCCAAGTTGGGCTTATTATGGTTTTTACTATATTGATGATGTTTCGGTGATTGAATGTGGAACTGCTGATAATTCAGAAATAATTACAAAAAATAAATTAAATGTTTTCCCTAATCCAGCAAAAAACGAATTGATTATTGACATGGAAAGTCCTAATAAATATTCATTTAACATATTTGACTTGCTTGGATCAAAAATGGAATCGTTTAGTTTTGATAATAGCTCCAATAAGATTGACTTAACGAATGTCAGTGATGGATCCTATATTTTTACGATTACTGATTATGAAGGAAATATAATTAAAACTGACAAATTGATAATAATTAAATAACAATAACCTCTGGAAAACACAGTTTAAGCTGCATTTTACTTGCATTTACAGGCCAGGGCTTCGCCCGTCGTAATGGCATAATGTAAAAAGACGTCATCTTACCCTGAACGTTACAGCAAAAATCGCCAATAAAAAACGCAACGAAAATTCAGAAAATTTTATTCGACAAACAAAAGGACAAACACAAATTGACAGAGAAACACATATCGGCACACAGAACACCTGACACTAACAACGTGCAAGCGCCATAACCCTGCCGCAGGCGCAACACAGGGCTACGATCGCCTGCACGCAAAACGTTATTGCCAATGTTAGAATGACGACAATTAAACAAATATTCATATTGACTTTGACTGTTTTGGTCGCTTCTTGTGGTTCACGGTCTGACAAGGAAGACTATGTGCATAGCTATGAAAAGTATTGGGACAAATACACCGACCAACAACTCATTGACACTTTATTTTCGGACACGTTAGACATTGTACCTGACACTGAAGGCGGTTGGACAACAAGAGAAATTTATATTAACACGACCAAAGAACTAATTGCAGATCTGCAAGACGACAAAAACAAAATTGACAGTTTGTATCCAATGGCAACATTTGACGAACTGACAATCAAAAAATTACGATTAGGTTTTAAAAAGACCTTGACAAATGAACAGACAACGAAGTTTTTAGAAATTATAAATGACCCTGTTTCATTTGATTGGGCAGAGACAACTTACGAACCTGAATTTCAGCTTGACTTTCATAAAGACAACAAAATAGTTGCTTCGTTGACTGTTGGTGCAGACAAATCCGTTATTAAAACGAATACAGACTGGCCTACCTTCAAAAAATTTAAATTTGGTCGAGTAAAGGGGAAACGCTACAACGACTTGACTAAAATACTAAATGACGTTGGACAGTGAAAAGAAACACCAGCCAAAATACGGGTTTTGCGTTAGGCGGGGTGACTTGCAAACGTCGAGCTTTGTGCTTCTATTGAAGTTCAGCACTGGTTAACAGTTTTCACTTCGTGGCTGCTTCAGGGTGTGCTTCAAAATCCGCTTCTTAGCAAAGCCTTAAAACGTTAAAATTCCATGAAAAACTGTAATTTCGTTTCACAATAACAAATTGCATGGCCAATCCTGAAATTTCCGTAATTATTCCCTCTTACAATGAAGAAGGAAATGTCCATGTGTTGTATGAAAAACTTTCATCGATTCTAAAAAACTGTGAGGTTTCAAGTTATGAAATTCTATATGTAAACGATGGAAGCAAGGATGATTCTTTATTAAAAATCAAAGAGTTAATAGAAAAAGACGATTCCGTAAAATACATCCATTTCAGTAGAAATTTCGGTCATCAAAATGCGTTGCGCGCCGGACTTGACCATGCAAAAGGGGATGCGGTAATTAGTTTGGACGCCGATTTACAACATCCGCCTGAGTTAATCCCAACGCTAATCGAACATTGGAAATCAGGTTACAAAGTCGTTTACACAAAACGAAAAGACACCAACGATTTGTCTTTTTTCAAACGACTAAGTTCTCGCTTGTTTTATAAACTGGTCAATTACCTTTCTGAAACTAAATTAGAGGAAGGTACCGCGGACTTTCGACTTTTAGATCGATCCGTAGTCGATGCCTTGAAAAATTTCAAAGAAAATAATCTGTTTTATCGTGGGATAATTCCCGGTCTCGGATTCAAGCAAATCGGCGTGGAATATATTCCGAATGAACGTTTTTCGGGAAGCACAAAATATACCTTTTCAAAAATGGTTCGGTTTGCTTTGACAGGAATCACCTCTTCAAGTGCCAAACCACTATATTTTTCCATTTATTTGGGTGCATTTTTAGCGTTGTGCTCTTTCATTTACGGGATATACGCCATTTATATTTCGATCTTTACGAATATGGCCGTTACCGGTTGGACGTCATTAATCGCGTCGATTCTTTTCATCGGTGGCATTCAACTTATCATGTTGGGAATTGTTGGTATTTATTTAGGGAAATTGTTCTCGGAAAGTAAGAATCGTCCGCATTACATCATCGAAGAAAAAAACTAAAATGAAAACGCTCAGAATTTCAAATTATACATTAGTTAGTATTTTCTTGTTTTTTGGGCTTATATTTTCCTCTATTTCTCTTGTCAATCATTACAATTTCAGAACTTACGGCTGGGACTTAGGAATTAACCATAATGCGATTTTCGATTATGCTCATTTTCGTTGGAATGATTGTATGATCATGCAGCCCTCATTTACAAATGTATTGTCAGATCATTTCTCGCTTTACCCGCTTCTCGTTTCGCCATTCTATTGGGTTTTTGGATCGTGGACCATGCTCATTTTTCAAATTGCAGCGATTTTATTTGGAGGCCTGGGGATATACAAGTACGTGAGCAGGTTAACAAATAACGAGAACCTATCACGCATCGCGCTTATTCATTTTTTTACAATTTGGGGCATTTATTCGGCGTTGAGTTTTGATTACCACGACAATGTTGTGGCAACGATGTTTGTTCCTTGGTTTTTGTATTACTTCGATCAGAAAAAATTGAAACGAAGCATTTTGTTTTTTGTTCTAATTCTTATTGCCAAAGAAAACATGGCACTATGGGCTATTTTCATCGGATTTGGTTTAGCTTGGAAATATGCTTTTCAAAAAAATAGAAAAATGGCACTAATAAGCCTTGGGTTTGCATTTATTGCCCTATTCTATTTTGTTTTAATCATCAAAGTAGTCATTCCTGCGCTTGCTACACCGGGAAGGGATTATTTACACAATTCATTCAATGCGCTTGGATCCAATTTTGGAGAAGTAATAATCAACATCATCAAACATCCATTGAAAGCATTGGAATTGCTTTTTATTAATCATTCAGGAGACCCTGCTTACGATTGGATTAAAACAGAAACGTATATAGCCATTCTGCTTGCAGGAGGGTTGGCGCTTTTTCTTGCTCCAGAGTATTTAATAATGCTCATTCCAATCATCGCTCAAAAAGTCTTTAACGATATTCCGATGCGGTGGGGAATTAGCGTTCATTATTCGATTGAATTTGCGCCCATTTTAGTCATCGCGTTTTATACTGTTTTGGTTAAAATCAAGAAATGGCAACTACCAATTGCTTCTTTGGGAATGGCAATAACGTTGATTTCCAATATCAGTTTTTTGGACCATCGAACCTCTGAATATTACAACCGAGAGAATAGCCAATTCTACAAAAAGTCGCATTGGGTTCGGGATTTTAATGTTGGGGAGGCACATCGAATATTGTCTAAAATACCTCAAAACGCTAAAGTTAGCGCTCAATCACCACTATGTCCGCATTTGTCATTTCGGGATTACATTTACCACTACCCTTTTATTGGTGACGCTAATTACATTGCTTTGATTCCAGCTGAGATCAATAAGTATCCGTTAACAGACGAAACGTACCAAAAGGCAATCGATGACTTTTTAGCAAGCGGCGAATGGGTAATCGCTCATAAAAATGAGGCTCTTTTGATTTTGAAAAAACGCAATTAAAAGCTACTATTTCAAAAATTCAATTTTTACATTTTTCAGCCGAATGAAAGATTTGGATGTGTTCCAAACATAGAGAATTACCTCATCATTTTTTTTCAAATCCGACAAGTTTCTCATAAATAAAAGGTGGTTAAATTCATCCTTCTCTTCCAATTGCCGTTCGAGTTTCATCGCTTCCCATTTCACGGATTTCCCATCTCTTATAACTTCATAAACGAGCAATGTCGGTTGAATGGAGTCCATTTTGCAATTAGCTTGAATTCGCAGAGCTGAAGGACTTTTAAGGTCGTGAAAATTCCATTTTCCTAAATTAATATACTCGTCTTTGTTCGTGATTTTGATTGTTTTTGTTACGTTTAACTGGTTACACAATGGTCTTTTTTTCCAGTCAGATAGGAGTTGCTGTTTTGTGTTCAATAAATTGAGATTTCCGTTGTAAATCGTTATTGACCAGTAAGTTATAAACACAATTGGAAGGATGAAAATCGACGTATATATCCTTTTTAATTTCTGTTCATTACTAAGATTCAAATAAATAAGATAAACCAACAGCAACCAAAATAACAATTGTGAAATGAAATAAAGAATCACAATGTTATCCTTTTTGAATTTGAATTCAATTGAATGCACCCCTGGAGGTAAAATGACTGCCTGATAATTCTTGTTTACTCGAAAAATGGCAACTTTTTTTCCGTCAATTAGTGCACTCCATTCGGGTTGAAACGACTGCTGTAAAACAAGTAATTGCTTATTCCTTGTCCGCGTTTTTATTCTAATCTCATTTGGAGAAAAAGCCGATATTTTGAGTTGATCTTTGGAGTCGGAATTCAATTTTACTTTCTTCAGCTCGCTAAATTCGTCGGATTCAGCAAACACGCAAGTTGGGTTTAGTTTGTCATCTTTAAATGCTTTCTCAAAAGAAGAAAATGGTAGCGCTTGACCACTAAAATAAACTACAGGTTGCCGTAAAACCCAGCTTTTTAAGTTGGCATTTTTATCATCTATATAACTAAAATTGTTCAATTCAAAGGAAGAAAAAGCGTTAAATGAAATTTCCTTTTGAAAAATAGATGTATTACGCCAAAAAGGAGAAATGAATGCGTGCTGTTCATCGTTATATCCTATCGGTGTCAAATGAGGTATTGGAAATCCTTTCGGTGTCAACTCCATACTTCTCTGTAAAAAAGCTGGTTTAACGTTTCTGTCGACATACGTCTCTGATTGATTCCATTGGGAAGCCAGAAACAACTCAAGGAATAGTAGAGAAGAAACCCATAAATGCGGTCGCTTTATTTTTTTTGAAAATAGCACGATTAACAACAGCGTTAATAAAATCACGCTATTTAGAGTCCATTGAAAAGCCAATAACTTAGTGAATTCGAATTTCGCCCAGCCGTCCAAAAAATTAGTTGGGTTTAACCAATCCCGAAAGAAATTGCCAAAATCAAAATTCCCCCATCGGAATGCTAAATAAGTGCTTACTGTTATCAATACAAAGAATGGAAATAATGCTTCCTTCCAAGTATATGATTCCTCTCTCCATTTTTTGAGACCTCCCGCAATGAAAACGACGATTCCTAAAATTAAAAAAACACGAACGTAAGGTGCCTGTAAAAATAAATTCATCATAGGAACATACTCAAACATGATTTTACGAATCGGCAAATCCGAAAACGACATCGAACCTATAATCAATCCAAAAATCAACAAAATCCATTCATAAACGGACCGCTTCGAATTCCATCCGAATAAGGCAAAAAACAGACTACTTACTCCAACATAATGATTGAGCATGGATGAATCAATGTTTCCAAAAAACTCATTGGTTTTGGCAACCGACAATGGAGCGAAAAAGCTCAGTAAACTTTTAAAACTTTGTCCATAGGAGGCTGCTTTTTCCCAAGACACGCCATTGGATAACCTATCTACTTGCGGACTAACTTCAAGGATAGCCAAAAGCATTGGGCTCAACATGACTAGTAAAACAAGACCGATTCCCACATGCCAGTATAAAAATGAAAGCAGATCCTTTCGAGTTTGCTTCAGAATATGATAAGCTTTAACGAAAAACAAAATCAATAGCAGATAAAACAAACAAATACTCAAAGCTTGGTAACTGCCTGTGAGCATTAAAAAAGTTGATAAAACAAATACAATGGCGGTGCGCTGATTTCTTTCTTCAGTAAACGTTAAATAGGAGCCAATCACCCAGGGTAACCAAGCGGAGCCAACCAACAGAAAAAAATGTTGGCCGTGACCTACAAAAAATCCTGAGCAAACATAAATAAACGCACACATCGATGCAACCCAGTCTGAATATTTAAAAAACCGAATCAAACGAAAAACACCAAAGAATGCGATAACGAGGTAGGCAATCGATAAAAAGTGCATCCAATAAATCGTATATCCTCCGAGGGAACTAACTGTAAGAAGTTCAGGATAATAGGTTGGCGCTTGTAAATCGGCATAAAACGGAACTCCCGTTTGAATATAAGGATTCCACAAAGGGAAATTTCCACTTAAAATTGACGAGGAAAAATGATAGCGAAAAGGAAAAACGACATCAAGTAAATCCCATTTCAATGCTGCCGTACAAAACGCAACTTGCCAATAGACAAAAACAATTAACGGAATAAAAATCCAATGTTTATTTCTTGGTTTCAATTTAAGTAGGTTTTGAATTCCCATTTCGTTATACCTCAAAAGTACTCAAACTTACATAAAACTTATTAGTAGGTGAATTTATCTTTAGATTTCTCAACTGCTTTTTGGCTGCAAATACTGTTTTAAGTTTGAACAACAAATCTTACATTTGAACGTTTGAAAATAACTGAACGTTTGAAAAAATGAAATTTATACTTTGTCTTTTTGCTCTAATTTTGAATGCCTTGGCTTTTTCCCAAATTGGAACGGGTGAATGGCGATTTCATTCGTCAACAAGCGAAGCAATTGATGTTGTTGCATCAGAAAAACAAGTATTCACTGCATATAAAAATGGTCTTTCTGTTTTAGAACTAGCTGATAAAAGTCATTCACTTTACAATGCCCTCAATCGATTATCAGACATCGAAATCACTTGTCTCTATTTGGACGAAACGGATGATGCTTTGTATATCGGTTACGCCAATGGAAACATTGATAAGTTAAAAAACGACATCGTTTATAATATTCCTGCGTTAAAACTGGCTCAGATTTCGAATTCAAAACGCATCAACCGATTCGAGAAAAACGGAAGCTTCATCTATGTCGCTTGTGATTTTGCTATTTTGAAATTAGATCCGGCAAAAAATGAAATCAAAGACACCTATTACCCAACCAATTCATTGGAGGCAATTTCTGATTTGTGTTTCTCAAGCGACACGATTTTTGCATTGACACCTACTAAACTGCTTTACGGAAACATTACGAACCCAGCCTTGGCAGATCAATCTCAATGGAACATTGATACAAGATTAAACTCATTATCGACAGGAAACTATAAGGATATTGAAGTTTTTAATTCACAGCTTGTCGTTCTTCGCAAAATAGCAGGACCAAATGCCGATACCGTTTACCGTATTTCATCATCGGGAAATCAAGTTGTTTCCAACTTTGCGTGGTCGGCTAAAATTAACTCGATCAAAACGCTTGATGATAACTCGTTTGTAATAAATATCCAGGGTGGTTATGCGCTCTATGATTTAAATTTCATTCAAACAAGTCTTTACGCGACGGGCACCTTCAACCAAGAATTTTTAGTAAGTAATTCATCCAAAAATAGCTCAGGTATTTGGGTTGCTGATAAAAAACTAGGTTTAGTTTGGTTTCCAGCCGATTATTTTTCATTCGATCTCTTTCCAATTCAGGGAACCAAAAACACCTTTGTCTATTCGATTGATTCGCAAGAAGGAAAAACAGCGATTGCTTCCGGCTACCTAGATGGTAAATTCCCTGCTTATTCCAAAAACGGGATTCATTTCTTTGAAAATGAAAAATGGTCATTTACAGATATTTACGAAGAGTCTTGTTGGCAAGGAAAAAATATCTGGGATATCTTGGATGTTTCCATCAATCCGAAGAACATTGACGAATACGCTGTTTGCACTCCGTCAGAAGTTCCCGTTACTATATTTACTAATGGCGAAGGAAAGGTGTTTGCAGACACCAATTCAACCTTGCAAATTAGTGCGTCAGGAAGCGGATCTTACTTGGTTTCAGATGTTTGTTACGACGACAAAGGAAATTTATGGTGTTTGAATGGTTATACAGATCGACCCTTAAATGTGAAAACAAGCGATGGTCTTTGGTACAATTTTGACTTGGGAACAAGTGCTAAAAACAAGTATACCAAAAAAATGATTGTCGATTTTGATGGAAATATCTGGTGCGCCACCGATAATTCCGGTTTGTTTGGCTATAAAACGAATGCGACGATATCCAACACGAGCGACGATAAACGTATTCAATTGAGATCCGGTGAAAATTACGGGAATTTACCATCGGATAACGTAACAGCCATCGCAGCTGATTTTGAAGGCGAAATTTGGATTGGAACGGATGCGGGATTCGCTATTTTATATGGCGGGAGCTCGGCTTTTGATGCGAATGCGGGAGGATACGATGCCCAACGCGTAAAGGTTCAATTTGAAGGAAATGTTGAATATGTCTTGGGTTCCACACACATCACAGATATTGAAGTAGATGGAGGAAATCGCAAATGGATGGCCACGGCAAATGCAGGAATTCTCCTATTAGCTGCTGATGGTTCCGAAATTATTGAGCAACATACGACAGAGAACTCACCTCTAATTTCGGATATCGTTTACGATTTAAAACTCGATCAAACTTCAGGAGAGTTGTTTATTGTGACAGACAAAGGATTGGTTTCCTACCGCACCGATGCATCCTACGAAGATCCAGATTATGCCAGCACGAAAGTATTTCCAAATCCAGTTAGACCTGGATATCTTGGTCCAATTACCATTCAGGGAATCCGATACGATTCAGATGTAAAGGTTACTGATGTAGCAGGGAATCTGATTTACAAAACGACCTCAAATGGTGGAACAGCTACTTGGGATGGCAACACACTTGAAGGCAAACCAGCGGCGAGTGGTGTCTACTTTATCTGGACCGCTCAAAATGAAGCGAAAGGAAAGAAAGTCGGGAAGGTATTGGTTGTTCGGTAAAATTGATCGTTTTATCGATTCGGAATAAAATTTTAATTTTCACCCAATCTTCTCCCCAACTCCTCCCATTGCTCATTAAAATCTGATCCTGAGAAAAGCGGCTCGAACCATTCGTGGCGTTGGTCGTGGGTGCATTCACACTCACGCATTTGGAAAATGGGGTATTTAAACTGCTGATTTTCGTTTTTCGCGACCTTTTTTGGTGGAATAATTCATTCATTCGCTTTTTCCAAATTATAAATTTCACTAACTTAAGGTGAAAACTTAAAAAAAATGGAGTTAATACATTCAAATGAAATAGAAACAAAAATATTGTCTTTTCGTGGTGTACAAGTGATGCTAGATAAAGATTTGGCATTATTTTACGAAATAAAAACAATTCGACTTCGGGAACAAGTAAAAAGAAATCCTGA
>JBMLTP010000158.1:0-6488 GCA_049239885.1 Crocinitomicaceae bacterium | reverse complement strand
AACTTATCCTTTTGATACTGGTTATACTTCATTCCTTTATCACCTTAAATGTTCTTTCCAAATTCTCTCCAATGCTCAATAAGTAAATTCCTTTTGATAAGTCCCCTAGATCGATAACACTTTGTTCTGATAGAATTTTGCCAGTTAAAATGGATTTTCCTGTGTAATCATAAATCGTATAAACAGAACCATGTGCGACCACTTGCTCCTTTTGCGCTGTAAATTGGTTGTACTGCTCTATATTACTTTTTGTCACTTTGTCTCCGAACCCTGCATAATTTGATTCTAAATGGTTTTTGATTTTTGAAAATTCTTCTTGGCAGTTACATTGCGCCTGCGTTAGAAATGTAATACTTGAAAAGGTGATTGATATAAATAAAGTTCTCATTTTTTATGTTTGTTGGGCTATTTACCAATTTTTCTCAAAGAAAGGTTGTGGCCTCAATGTTAAATTGTCAAAAATTGCTAATTCTTGACACTTTTTATATGGACTTAAAAAAAACTATGTGTTTTTAAACTCTTTACATCTTATCGTAAATTCCTCTCGGGAGAATTTTCAAGACAAAAGCAATCAAACGCCATCTTTTTGTGACATAAACCACCTTCTTTTTTCTGATGATGGCTTTATACATCTGATTGACAGCTTTTTCGAGAGGCATTACCCAAAACAATCCTTCGCCTTTCGCCATTTTTGTATCCACAAGACCTGGACGAATATCTGTTATAAAAATGGGCATATTAAGTTTAGCGGCTTTTTGTCGTAATCCCTCCGTGTAATTTATTTGATAGGCTTTTGATGCATTATAAGCAGGAGCTTGACGGCTGCCTCGAATTCCGCCAATGGAACTTATTACCACCAAATGACCAGATTGCTGTTTTTCAAAATAGTTGAATGCCCAATCTGCAATGGACGTAAATCCTACTATGTTGGTATCAATGGTTTGTTTTTCGATTTCAAAATCTAACGCTTCGTTTATTTCGCCTATTCCAGATGATATGACAAGTAAATCCAAGCCACCTAGTTCATTAGTCAATTCCTCCAACCGTTGAATGGATGATGGGGTATCGGTAACGTCTAAAACTTTGGTCAAATAGGCATCTGGATTTTTATCTTTCAATTCGAGAAGCAATTCCTTTCGACGACCAGTTATACCAACTTTGCAATTGTTCGCTGCAAAACATTCAGCAAGTCCTTTTCCTATTCCGGAAGTTGAACCAATAATAATGACCTTTTTCATTTAAACGATGCTATTTTTATTGCACCAGGAGTTTGCCCAAATTGCTGCTTGAATGCTTTCGTAAAAGTTGGAGCATCGGGGAAACCATAGCGAATGGCTGTTGTTAGAATTTCAGAGCCGCCCATTAGATCGAATTTGGCAAGTTCCAATCGTTTGCGCTTTTGATATTGATAAGGGGAAATTCCGAAAACAGATTTAAATACACGAATGAAATGGTATTTCGAAATTCCTATTTGATAGGCGATTTTTTCCAAAGAAAGGTTTTCCGTAATGGATTCATCAATAAGTGATTTTGCTTGGAATACCGCTCTAAATACTTCTTCGTTGGTCACGTTTCTTTTGAAATCCAGTCTGGATAAATGGTCAAAAACAAAACGTTGATCGGTGATAATCGATTCTGCAAGGCTATAAAACAGTTCATTTTGCTGTAAATCATTGGTAAATGTTCCGGATTTTATCTTTTGATTGATTTCATTCAATGAATACCCCAAACTGGTATTCTTCACGTTGTATCGGTTGACAAAAAACTGATCGGACAACAAAAACTCTTTCAATTCCGAACCATTGACATCATGAAATTCAGCAACTTCAGAAATGATCTCAGATGAAATATCAATACAAAGTCCTTGAACCATTTCAGCGTGATCAATTTGCACAATGGACTTGGTAAATTCATTCCCAATGATATATTCACCAGCATTTACCTTGTACTTTTTATCATTTGCGTAATAGATTTCTTCACCTGAAGCCACGTATTTCACCCCAAAACCAGAGAACGGGCAAGTCGATTCCAACTTCTTAAAGTTCGAAAAGCGAATGGCGTTTTTTTCGTTGTCGGTATAGATGGTGGTGTTCACGCTATGTTAATTTAGTAAATCCGAACGTTTTGATTTAAAAAACAAATTTACGGCAAAATGTATTCAAAAGTTAAGCATTCTAAACCACTCGCTTACATCTAGCTTTTTACCACCGAACCATACAAATCATAGTGATCTGCTGAATCAATTTTGATATTTTCGAAATCTCCCAAACGAATATAAGAATCGGATTTTTTAACTAAAACCTCATTATCTACTTCTGGAGAATCGAATTCCGAACGACCGATGAAGTAATCTCCCTCTACCCGATCGAAAAGAACTTTGAATGTTTTTCCAATTTTTTGTTGGTTCAATTCATAGCTGATTCCGGACTGCAAATCCATTATTAAATCGGCTCGTTTCTTTTTCATTTTAGGACTCACATCATCCTTGAATTGAAACGCGTGGGTATTTTCTTCGTGTGAGTACGTAAAAATTCCAAGTCTGTCAAAACGACTTCGCTCAACCCAATCGTACATTTCTTGGAAGTCTGCCTCCGTTTCACCTGGATAACCAGCAATCAATGTAGTTCTCAAGGCAATATCTGGTACTTTCGCTCGAATTTCAGCGATTAATTCTTCCGTTTTTTCTCGTGTAATTCCGCGACGCATCGCCTGAAGAATTTTTGTAGAACCATGTTGCAAAGGCATATCCAAGTATTTGCAGACATTGGAACGCTCATTCATCACATCCAACACATCCATTGGAAATCCGCTTGGAAAGGCGTAATGCAAACGAATCCATTCGATACCCTCAACATCAGATAGTCGTTTTATCAAATCTGATAACGCTCGTTTTTTATATAAATCCAATCCATAATATGTCAAATCTTGAGCGATTAACATCAATTCTTTAACTCCTTTCGCTGCAAGACCTTTTGCTTGAGTCACCAAATCTTCAATCGGGGTTGACAAATGTTTTCCACGCATTAAAGGAATCGCACAAAAAGAACATGGTCGATCACAACCTTCGGCAATTTTGAAATAGGCGTAATGATTGGGCGTTGTTAACAAACGCTCACCAACTAATTCGTGCTTGTAGTCTGCTTTTAGTGTTTTGAGTAAACGTGGTAATTCACGTGTTCCAAAATAGGCATCAACTTCCGGAATTTCCTTTTCCAAATCATCACGATAGCGCTCAGAAAGACAACCTGTTACATAAACCTTATCCACTAACCCTTCCGCTTTTGCTTCCGCGTAACGTATGATTGTATCAATTGACTCTTGTTTAGCGTTATCAATAAATCCGCACGTATTGATGATTACAATTTCAGAATCATCTTCCAAGGATTCATGTTCGACATCAAAGTTATTTGCTTTCAATTGAGCCATCATTACTTCCGAGTCAAAGGTGTTTTTTGAGCAACCGAGCGTAACAACGTTAACTTTATTCTTTTTGAGCGTTCTAGTTTTCATTCAATACAAAATTACATTACTTTCGTTTAACTTTAATTTTTCGATTATGGAACGCTTAATAAAAGGAACTTTATTTTTTTCGATTTTATTTTTCGTAGTTAGTTCTTGCTCAAAAAAGAGTGTATTTATACCAACTGGAAAACCTCTGGAAATTGCAGATTTCGCAGCTAAAATTGGTCCTACGCCAGAATCTGATTCGTACGAAATAAAAAATGTTTTAATTGATGCTAATTTTCTATACGTGACTGTCCAGTATGAAGGCTCTTGCTCTGGAAAAGATGTGGTTGAAATGATTGGAAGTGAAGTCTTATCAGATCATATGGTTCCAATCCGACAAGTAAAACTCGCCATTCGAGCTCAAGATGAAAGTTGCAAGGAATATCAAAATCGAACGTTTATCATAAATATTCGGGAGCTTACGGCAGAAAAAGAAAGGGATTTCGAGACGGACTTACAAATCCAGGGTTGGCGAACAAAAGTTAGATACGTTTTTGTTCCGTAATTCAATTTTCACCTTGCTCTCTACTTTTTATTGTTCAAAATTTGAATTGGTCAACGTAAATCAAGTCATTGCTTTCTTTATTTTTACGAAAACCAATAGCATATGCTTGATTTCAAAATACTTATTCCGCTCATTCTAATCATTTATTTCATTGCATTATTCGTGGTTGCCCGAGTTACTTCCAAGAACGCGAATTCTGCCTCTTTTTATGCAGGAAACAAACAAAGTTCTTGGTATCTCGTAGCTTTTGGAATGATTGGCACATCGCTTTCAGGAGTTACTTTTGTTTCAGTTCCTGGGTCCGTTGGTGCTAATGGTTGGAATTATTATCAACTTGTGATTGGCTTTTTCCTTGGGTATTTCGCTGTTGCATACATTTTACTTCCGCTCTATTACAAATACAACTTGACTTCCATTTACACGTACCTCAGTCATAGGTTGGGTTTTAGCGCTTATCAGTGGGGAGCAGGATACTTTATTTTATCTCGAACCCTAGGCGCGACTGTTCGCTTGTATCTTGTAATCAATGTCATGCAAACCTTTGTTTTTGAAGAAATTGGAATTCCATTTTGGTTAACAACATTGGTCATCATGTTAATGATTATCGCCTACACCTTGAAAGGCGGTGTGAAAACAATCGTTTGGACTGACACCTTGCAAACAACATTTATGCTTTTGGCACTCGTAGTTTGTATTTTCGCCATTCAAGACGCTTTAAACCTTGATTGGTCAACCATTTGGGGTAAAATGAAAGCAGAAGGTATGACGAAACTTTGGGAAACCGATATCAATAAAAAGAGTCACTTTTTGAAACACGTTTTAGGAGGCGCATTCATGACCATTGCCATGACTGGTCTCGATCAGGAAATGATGCAGAAAAACATTAGTGTCAAAACACTAAAAGACGCTCAGAAAAACATGGTTACGTTTAGCTTTATATTATTGCTCGTAAATGCGCTGTTCATGTTTTTGGGTGGATTGCTTTATTTGTATGCCAACAAAAATGGTTGGGAGTTCGCGCCCGATGACGTATTTCCCTCCATCGTTCAGCAGCATTTATCAAAAGGTATTTTCCTTATTTTCATCATCGGTTTGATTTCGGCTTTATTTCCTTCGGTTGACGGAGCGATTACCGCTTTGACCTCGTCTTTTTGTATTGATATTCTTGGATTTGAGCGAAATCAGGATAAATCGGAAGAAGAGAAAACAAAACTTAGAAAGCGAATTCACTTGGGATTTGCCGCTATATTTATTCTCCTCGTATTCATTTTCAAAGCAGTAAATAGTAAAACAATAGTGGATTTAATTTTCTTAATCGCCGGATATACCTATGGTCCTCTATTAGGCCTTTTCTCTTTTGGGATTTTCACCAAGCGTGTATTAATGAAAAACATCGTTCCTGTCGTTTGTTTGGCGGCGCCGTTGCTGTGTTACTTGCTCGATTATTTTTCACCACAGTTATTCGGGAACTACAAGATTGGTTACGAAATGCTTATTATTAACGGCGGAATCACGTTTATTCTTCTTTATATTTTTAGTCATAAATCTGAATTGAACCATGCAAATTAACCTCGACGACAACGGATTACACCTGCGTTTTGCTCCTTTGACCTTGACACGACCGGTGGGCAACTTGCGCATGGGAATTTTGACCAACGACGAACGTTGGAATACTTTTCTTCCCGATGCTGAAATTGGTTTTAAAACTGAAAAATACCTATCGAAAAAGTTTTCGTCTATTGAAAATGGGATTAGAGTGAACGCTAGGGTTATACCAAATGAAGACCTTGTTGCAGCAGTAATGCATTTGGAGGAAAATACCGCTTTGTATTTGGATGATTTGTTGCTTGCAGAAAACGGTTTAGCAGCCTCCAAAATTCAATTCAAAGGGGAAGTTCCTGTCATTCTAGAAAATCGTTGGGATTTATTTCAGAAAAACGATTTGGTTCTAAAAGCAGATTTTGAACTAATTACAACTGGAAGAAAATCACAAAAACTTTCTAAATCGAATACGGTCATTGGCTCGTCTGAATTAATTTTCTTAGAAGAAGGAGCAAAAGTGGAAGCCAGTATTTTAAACACAAGCTCCGGACCAATTTATATCGGAAAAGACGCTGAAATCATGGAAGGTTCAATTGTACGCGGACCACTGGGAATGTGCGAACACAGCGCTTTGAAACTGGGAACGAAAATCTATGGTGCAACAACCCTTGGACCGCATTGCAAAGTGGGTGGCGAAGTCAATAATTCCGTTTTCCAAGCCTATTCAAACAAAGGTCACGAAGGTTTTGTAGGAAACTCGCTCATTGGCGAATGGTGCAACCTTGGTGCGGATACAAACACGTCCAACCTCAAAAACAATTATGGGAACGTTTCAACGTATTCCTATGAAACAGGAAAAGAAAAAAAAACCAACGTTCAATTCATGGGACTTACGATGGGAGACCATTCGAAATGCGGCATCAATACGATGTTC
>JBMLTP010000157.1:0-3019 GCA_049239885.1 Crocinitomicaceae bacterium | reverse complement strand
AGAAACAGGTGTTACTCTTGTCGCCGTTTCAATCGATGACGAAAAAACTAAAAGTCAAGTCCCTGTATATGTGAATGGTAAAGCATGGGATTATATGGTTTTGATGGATCCGAACGGAGACTTTAAGAGAGCGATGGGCGTAAACAATGTCCCTCATACATTTTTAGTTGATAAAGAAGGTAATATTGTTTATTCGCACAATAATTATGCACCAGGTGATGAAGAAAAACTTTACCAGGAAATTAAAAAATTAACCGGTAAATAAAACGAATGCCAAAACAACTATTCCGAATTCTACTTTTTTTACTTTCGGTCCATGCATTTGGACAAGGAAACTTAACCGGAAATATTGAGTCAACATTTCAATATTTGAATGAAGACTCGATTATTGGAGCAAATCAACCAGCAGAAAAAGGGTTGATTAATTCGTACATGAATGTGTTTTACACTTATGGTAATTTTAAGGCAGGGATGCGCCTTGAATCATATTTACCTCGTATTCAAGGTTATCCTAATCGCTTTGATGGTACGGGAATCGGGATGCGTTATGTTGGATATGCTAATGATTTCGTAGATGTTACTCTTGGGTCTTTCTATGAACAATTCGGAACAGGATTATCGCTGCGAGCATATGAAGACCGCGCATTGGGATACGACAACTTACTTGATGGTGCTCGATTGATTGTTCGTCCGGCGAAAGGGGTTGTTTTGAAAGGGGTTTATGGTTACCAACGTTTATCCTTTCAACAAGGAAAGATTGTTCATGGCGCAGGAATAGTTCGTGGAATCGATGCTGAAATTCATTTAAACGAGACGTTCCAAAAACTGGACTCAATGCCGCTTGACATTGTAATCGGAGGTTCTTTTGTTAGCAAATATCAGAAAGACGATGACGAACAATATATTTTACCTGAAAATGTCGCGACATATGGCGGTCGTGCCAAAATAAGATACAAGGACGTCTTTTTTGATGCGGAGTATGTTATCAAAGAACAAGATCCTTCATCTGACAATAACAAAATATTCAACTATGGTCATGCCGCTGTTTTTAATCTTGGATACACCACAAAAGGACTTGGCGTCTTATTTTCTGGAAAGTCAGCTGATAATATGAGTTATCGCTCGGATCGCAACAAAGATTTGCAAGATTTATTTATTAATTATTTGCCTTCTCTTAATAAAACGCACACATACAATTTGGTGGCTACATTATATCCATACGCTACTCAACCATTAGGGGAGGTGGCTTATCAAGCGGATGTATTATATACCTTCAAAAAAGGATCACTTCTTGGCGGAAAATACGGGTTGACCATTGGCGCAAATTACTCCACAACGTTTCGTCCTGTTCAACATACAAGTGGGGTCAATCTGTTAGATTCTACTCGTGTATCTTATCAAACAAATCCATTTGATAAAAGCGATTCCTTATACTGGGAAGATATCAATTTCAATATTACCAAGAAGTTTTCGAAGAAGTTCAGCATGATCGCAAGCTATTACAGCATAAAAATTAACAACGATGTTGCGAAAATCTCAAATGATGCAGTTGGTATAATTCATGCAAATATTGGTGTATTAGAGTTGGCCTACAAAGTAAATGCCAAACATTCTTTGAGAATGGAGTTACAAGGTTTATTTGTTCAAAAGGAAAATGGAGCAATTAAAGATAAAGGAAATTGGGCAACAGCACTCATTGAATATTCTATATCACCAAACTATTTCTTTAGTTTCATGAATCAATACAATTATGGAAATCCAGATACGGGCAAACGCGTTAATTATCCTATTTTTACTTGTGGATATATTCGTGATGCAACAAGATTTATGATTTCTTATGGTAGACAGCGTGCGGGATTGTTCTGTGTGGGAGGTGTTTGTCGTTTTGTTCCAGCTTCAAATGGTTTGACCTTAAGTTTTACGCAAAGTTTTTAAATATGAGGTATTTAGTTCTTTTTATCGTTGCTTTGTTTTTTGCGCTTGAGTTTACTTCATGTGATCATATTGAAAACCCGTATCCAAAAAAACAAGATTTTGACACTACTTTATATCCTGGTAATTGGGCTGATTACGTTGCAAATGAATGGCCCGTTTTTCAAGCAAACACCAATACCAATCGCAATGTATTGATTGAGGATTTTACAGGTCACAAGTGCATCGTTTGTCCCGCTGCGGCAGACTTAGCTCATCAGTTACATGAAAGTAATCCTGAACGTGTTTTTATAGCTTCAATCCATTCTAGCCCAACCGGAATAAGTGACTTTCAATCTGTTTCTCCACCTGAATATCCAACTGATTTTACAAATGCGCAAGGTCTTGAAATAGGAACTTATTTTGGCCAAAACGATGGTGGGTTTGTTGGAAACCCGAGGGGAACAATTAACAGGATTAATACAGGAACTATTTTCTTAGGTCCGTTGGCTTGGACAAATCTTACGAATACAACCTTAAGCAATAACAACTTACGTGTAAATATGCAATCCGCTTTAAATTACTATGCTCAAACGAAAGGTGCATTTTTACATGTTGAGGTTGAAAAGCTCGACCAAACAATAACAAATGAATTAGCTGTTGTTACTTACCTCATCGAAGATTCGTTGGTGGGTGACCAAAAAATGGGAGACAACACACATAACTCATCCTATATCCATCGCGATATCCATCGCGGTAATATTGACGGAAAGGCTTTTGGGCGAGTTTTAAAGTCAACAGATTTGAAAAATGGAAAGTATTATGTCGATTACAGTTTTGTTGTTCCAAATCAATTGGATGGGAACTTCAACCCCGAAAATATGCATGTTTTGATTTATGTCTATGATAAAGTTACTTGGGAAATTTATCAGGTAATTAAACAAAAAATTGTCAATTGATTCCATGGCATTAAAACAACAACTTACTCAAAAACTTGAACAGCGACTTTCTCCGCAACAAATTCAATTAATGAAGTTGTTGCAGTTGCCTACCATCGAGTTAGATCAACGAATCAAGCAAGAAATCGAAGAGAATCCGGCACTTGAAG
>JBMLTP010000156.1:0-5646 GCA_049239885.1 Crocinitomicaceae bacterium | reverse complement strand
AGTCAAGTTCCACTATGTTGAACCAAGGTTATCAAGTGAGAATTAGCCAACAAGTCGGATATTCCTTTGGAGGTGTGGTTCGAATCGCATTGACCGATTTGATTGGAATCGAAACGGGATTGAATTTCTTCCAACGTTATTACAAAACGGAAATGCGCTTGATAGACTCAAATATTATGGCATCTGATACTTTCGGATTCATACAATATGATCTTCCCATCAATGCGTTATTTAACATTAAACTCTCTAAAAAATGGTATACAAACGCCGCGATTGGAGCTTCTATATGCTACAAACCATCTAGTGTTGGATCCATTAGTCAACCAGTTGGGAAACATGAATTTTTTAACATCGGACTAGTTGACATAAAGGATAAAGTTAATTTTGACTTGAATGGAAGTCTCGGATTTGAATTCCGAACAGATAAATATGGTTTTTTCTATTTTGGCGGATGTGCGAGAATTCAAACTGCTCCAATTTTTAATCTGCTTTCTCGTTATCGATACGCAACTTATGAGGTTGATAATTATGGACCTGTAGGCGGATCTTTCCTTGCTTTAGAATTAAAATATTTTATTCCCAATACCGGTGGTAATGGACAAAACTTTGAACGTGGACCAATTGAATAAACGCACTCTTGAATTAATAGAAGAATTGGATCTCAAACCACATCCTGAAGGTGGATTTTACAAAGAGACTTATCGATCTATAGAGAGCATTGAAGGTGAAAGGTCCTTGATGACTTCCATTTATTTTTTATTGACATCAGATCATGTATCTCATTTTCATCGAATTAAAAGCGATGAGCATTGGTATTTTCACGAGGGATCTTCACTGACAGTTCACCTTTTGAATGATAAAGGTCACGAAGAATTAAAACTGGGTTCAAATCTCGATAAAGGTGAGTCATATTACCAAATGGTTCCAAAAAACACCATTTTTGGAAGCACAGTTGACGCACCAAAAGGCTATGCATTGGTTTCATGTGCGGTAGCTCCTGGATTCGATTTCAGGGATTTTGAATTGCTTGATTCGGAATTTTTACTAGAAAGGTATCCAGAAGAAGAAAAAATAATAAGGAAACTAACTTTTAAATAAAGTCTTTGTTGCGAATATCATTGATTTTAGTGTTACATTTTTTTTATCATTCCGCTTTGGCTCAATTAAAGGAAATGGAAATATATGGACACCGCGGATTTCGGGGTAAGTTTCCTGAAAATAGTATTATTGGATTTAAAAAAGCAATCGAGCTTGGAATTACGGGAATTGAACTTGATGTTGTCGTTAATAAAGATAAACAATTGGTCATTTCGCACGAGCCATATTTTCAAAGAGAATATTGTTTGGATTCTTCTGGAGGAAATATTCAAAGCGAAAGTAAATACAATATTTACCAGTTGACACAAGAGCAAATTTTAAAATTTGACTGTGGCTCAAAATACTATTCTAAATTTCCGGAACAACAAAAATTAAAAACGACAAAGCCGTTATTTCAAGAGTTTATCAAAACTTTAAACTTAGAGAAAGTAGTTCTTTTACTTGAAATTAAATCGAATCCAAAAGAATATGGGATTTCTCAACCAGAGCCAAGGGAATATTGTGAACTAATCCTGAATGAGCTAAAAAACTACCCGTTTAAATCGAATGTCCGTATCATGAGTTTTGATAATCAAATTCTTGAAGAACTTCATAAGATTAATCCATCGTTTCCTTTGATTTACTTAACCTACCTTCCAAAGTCTCCGAGCTATTTTCTTAAAAAACTATCCTTTACTCCATTTGGTTTAGGTATGTTTTATCCTACTATTAAGGGACGAAAAACGCATATGCTGCATAAAGCAAATGTCAAACTTTTCGCTTGGACAGTAAATTCCATTTCAGCGATGAAAAAATTGCGTCAAGACGACGTCGATGGCATTATTACAGACTTTCCTGATATATTGAAAGAGCATTTGAAATAATCCTACCATTCAATAATTTCAAAGGCTTTTGATGTAATGCAAGCTTGCAGCTATTTCTAAATAGGCTAAGATCCATTCGATCTTTGTGACACATTTTAATTGTTTCACTTAAAAATTAAAGCCTATGAAAAGAAAAAAGCAGATTTTAACCTTCTACACCGATCAGCAAGTTTGTTTCGATTTAATGCGTAGTTCCTCGTTTTCGAAATCCCCATTGAAACCTTTTCTACTGATGGAGCGCATTAAGCAAAAAGGATTGAGAAAACTCTTTAGGTTCAAATCTGATTTCAATCCTTTTACTGAGAATGATTTTAAAATCGCACACACTGAAACATATGTTCACAATGTATTTAGTGGTGAAGGAAATTACTTGTCAAATTCACTGCCTTGGTCCAAAAATTTGGTTCATAGTTTAACGTTTACTAATGCGGCATTGCATGAAGCCGTAAAACAAAGTATTTTACATCCTGAAAATCTTTGTTTCGCACCGATTTCAGGAATGCATCACGCTATGCCAAATCGTGGAAGCGGTTTCTGTACCTTTTCCGGGCAAGTAATCTCGGCAATTAAAATCTACGAGGAATTTGGATTAAGCGGAGCATATTTTGATTTGGATGGACATTTTGGAAACAGCATAGAGGATACCAGGGAATTTAACCCACTCCTAAATATCGCTATACCAAAAGGCTGTAACGTTAATCCTTCTGGAAAAAATAAAACATATCTCAAATCATTTGAAACCAGTTTAGATCGAGTCGGTCAATTGATTAAGGAGAATAAAATACATTATGTTGTTTTTGCACATGGAGCCGATTCGCATGAAGATGATGATATCGGAGGAGGATGTGATACGAAACATTGGTTACTATGTGCGATTAGATTTTCCGAATGGGTTAATCGAATATCTAAAGAAATTGGCCGACCTTTACCAGTTACCCTCGCACTTTTTGGCGGATATCGTTCGGATAATTATTCTGCGGTTTTAGATTTGCACTTAAAGTCAATTCTGGCTTGCTCTCGAATTATATGTGATAATGAATTTATTGATGACTTGGTTATTCCAAATAAAATTAAATGTTTAGAAATTACCCAAAGTTGAATTACAATTTGAAATTTTTACTGACTGCTATTGGATGACGATTTTATGAGTATTTGTTCCAATGGTCATAATATAAACTCCATTTTTTAAATCAGATATATCAATATTTTGATGCTTGGTGTTCCAGGAAAAGAAATGGTTGGTTCACATATTTAGGAATAAGAAATACCGAAAACAGAATTAAAGACAAAAAATAAATAAAAATTAAACGTGATAATTTTTACTTTAATGAACATATTACCTGTAATTTAACTTCAGGAGTTGTATTAATTTTAATGGAAAAAATCATATTTTTCTCAACACTCTATCAAGAAAAAAGATCACATTTTTTTCGGATTGAAATTTTTTAAATTCTGATCTACTTTTTATTTTTTGCATACCATTCGTCCCAATCCTTAACACCTTCTTTTTTTAGGTATTCCTCGCTGTTTGCGTATCCTTCTTTCTTGCACCAATCCTCAAGGTCTTCCTTTCTTGAAGCTTGACCAATTGTATAATGATTTCCAACACAATAAGTATCGTATTCATTGGCAACTTGAACAGTTAGTCCAAAATGGTTGTCAATCATTTCTTCAACTTGCTTTATTGTCATATTGGCGCGAATCTTTAGGTCGGCTGCATTCCAATTTACATTTTTAGAAGTACGTTGATTTAATTGAGCAAACGTTAAGTCCGGGTCAGCATGAACTTTTCCTTTAAACACTCTAAGTGTTAGTCCGAAATTCTCCTTGAATTCAGCTTGTATGGTTTTTACTTTTTGATTAGGTTGAATGTCGAAATCAGCCGATTTAAACCGATCGAAGAAATTTGAAAATAGTCCCATAATGAATAAATATAGTTTAAAATGAAGACTAAGATAGTAAGAAATATAAATTAAATGTAAATTTTCTTTTAATTATAATGATAAAATAACTTACCTAATTAAAGTTACGTGACCGATAACTATCTTTCTTTCATCAATATATTTATCCTTGTATGTAATTTTCCAGGTGTAAATTCCATCTTGACAATCTCTATTCGGATTGCCATATGAGCCGTCCCAACCAATGTTGGCATTATGAGATTCAAAAATCAATTCTCCCCAACGGTTAAAAATTAGCATTTCAAAATTAAACGGGTCAAAGCCAGAATAGAAAACAGGGAAAAATGTTTGATTAAAATTATCCCCGTCAGGTGTAAACGTATTTGGAACATAAAATATTGTTTCCTCTTTGCATTGAATAACTTGGCGTATTGTATCAAAACAATTTCCATCTGATGCTATTAATGTAACCGTAAAACCTACACAGTTTTCAGGGTCATATTCGTATTCATAATTAGGTTGATATTGTGTTGATCCATTATTGTCGCCGAAAAACCATTGATAACTAGTTGCATTTGTGCTGGAATTGACGAATTGAATAGTGGAGTTAATTGCATCAATACTTTGCGGGTTAAAAGAAAAATTGGCGTTAACTTGATTTATATATTCTTGAATGACAATAGTATGTGTTACGAAACTTACATTTCCACAATTATCAGTAATACTATAAATTCTGTCAATAATTTTTGGACAATACCCAACTGTGTTTTCACTGAACAAAGCTACAGTTGGATTTTGACTGCAGTTATCAAAAACATCAATTACTACAGACGTATTTGGTAGTGGTATATCTCCATTTTGAAGAAACAAGGTGTCCTCAACTCCGGCAACAGGAGGTATTTCGTCAATTACATTTATTGTCTGTGTGACATCAGTTGAGTTACCACATTCATCAGTTATAGTATAAGTTCGAATAATTGTCGGACATGGCGCATTTATTACCTGGTCATTATTCCATACGACCGTTGGATTGCTACAATTGTCAGTTGCAGTTATAACCGCTAGTGGATTTGGCGCAGGTATATCTTCAGGACACTCCACACTTATTGGATTCAGGATATTTACAACAGGAGGTGTCGTATCATCAACTGTGATAGTTTGAGTAACATTAATTGAGTTTCCACAGTCATCCGTTACTGAATAAGTTCTAGTGATAACTTCCGCACACGTATTTCCATCAGTTACATCTGAAACAAAAGCAACAGTAGGCGTAGAGCAGTTATCTGCTTCATCAGTAACAACTGCAATATTTGGAACTGGAACATCGGCTGAACATTGAACTACAATTGGTGTAGGATTACTTGCTGTTGGAAGTGTGGTATCATCAACGGTGATAGTTTGTGTAACATTGATTGCGTTCCCACAGTCATCCGTTACAGAATACGTTCTAGTGATTACTTCAGCACAGGTATTTCCATCAGTTACATCCGAAACAAAAGCAACAATAGGAGTAGAACAGTTATCTGCTTCATCAGTAACAACTGCAATATTAGGAACTGGAACATCTGCTGAACATTGAACTACAATTGGTGTAGGATTACTTGCTGTTGGAAGAGTTGTATCATCAACTGTGATGGTTTGAGTAACATTTATCGTATTTCCACAGTCATCCGTCACAGAATAAGTTCTTGTAATTACTTCAGCACAGGTATTTCCATCAGTTACATCTGAAACAAAAGCAACAGTAGCAACTCCACTATTATCTGCCTCATCTAAGACAACCG
>JBMLTP010000155.1:0-6992 GCA_049239885.1 Crocinitomicaceae bacterium | reverse complement strand
CATAGATTAAGTGCTTGTCCTCCAGCAGGCGGAAGGGAAGATAAAAAGGGGTGACTATTAAAATTAAATTCGATTCCCACAATCACCGTGCATTGAAAGAATAACTAACTGTCCCCAACTTTTTGACTTGATTCGAATTAATTCGCCATATCACTCATGAACTTGATTCTCATAAGTCGAAGTTCCTCTTCGGTGTATAGTCCATCAAATTCGTGATATACTGTAATTAAATCATCTGTTTCCGAATTTGAGAAATAATCAAAAATTTCTTCTTGATTTTCTTGATCCAAGATGGAATTGATGTAGTAATTGATATTTACGCGTGTCCCCGAATTAACGACTGATTCAATTTCATCCAAAAGCTCAATGAATGATTTTCCTTGGGCTTTCGCAATATCTTCAAGTGGTAATTTACGGTCAATGTTTTGTATTAATTGAACCTTTAATACAGATTTATTAACTAATGATTTAACGACCATATCTTGAGGACGTTCAATATTATTTTCCTCGACATAATGATAAATCAAAGCAACAAAAGGTTCACCATAACGCTGTGCTTTGCCCGTTCCTACTCCTTGGATATTTGTTAGTTCTTCTATTGTAATCGGATATTGAAAACACATGTCTTTCAATGAAGGCTCCTGGAAAATCACAAACGGAGGAATATTCTTCTGCTTTGCAATCGTCTTTCTTAAATCAACCAACAAATCATACAAAGTTTCATCAAAAGCACCTCCTTTCCCTGCTTGCACGATGGATTCATCGTCATCTGTATTTGAAAAATCGTGTTGTTTTAAAAGCATGAAAGATTCTGGTCTTTCCAAAAATCGTTTCCCCGCATCAGTTAACTTAAGTGTTCCAAAAGTTTCGATATCCTTGAAAATAAGCCCTCCCAATGTTACTTGACGAATTACCGCATTCCAAAAATGTTCATCTTGATCTTTGCCAATACCAAATGTTGACAATTTATCGTGTTTGTATGCCTTTATATCTGCTGTGACATGTCCTGACAAATAGGCGCAATAATGCTTCGCTTTTTGTGTTTCGTCAAGTAACTTTATCGCTTCCAAAAGCATCGTAACGAATTCTTGCCCTTCTCTTCGTTCCCTTGGATTCTTGCAATTATCGCATTGTTCATTGCATTTTTTCTCGTCAAAAGTCTCTCCGAAATAATGTAAAATGAATTTTCTTCTGCAAACAGATGTTTCGGAATAAGAAACAATTTCATTTAATAATTGTCGCCCAATCTCTTGTTCTGACAAGGGCTTACCTTGAAGAAACTTTTCTAATTTCTCAATGTCTTTGTAGCTATAAAAAGCAATACAATCACCTACTCCACCGTCGCGACCTGCACGACCTGTTTCTTGATAATAACTTTCTAATGATTTCGGAATATCGTGGTGAATGACATAACGGACATCTGGTTTATCAATCCCCATTCCAAAAGCGATAGTTGCAACAATTACTTCCATCTCCTCCATCAGAAACATATCTTGGTGTTTCGCTCGAGTTGTTGCATCCAATCCCGCGTGATAAGGCAAGGCATTTATTCCGTTGATTTGCAGTAATTCAGCAATTTCTTCAACCTTTTTACGACTCAAACAATAGATGATTCCACTTTCACCTTGACGATTTCTTATGTATTTAATTATCTGCTTTTCGACTTCACGCTTTGGCCTAATTTCGTAATACAAATTATCTCGATTGAACGAAGACTTGTATACGTCAGCATCCAACATATTCAAATTCTTTTGAATATCAAATTGAACTTTCGGAGTAGCGGTCGCTGTTAATGCGATAATAGGAACATTTGAAATTCGTTCAAAAATCTCACGTAATCTTCTATACTCTGGACGAAAATCATGACCCCATTCTGAAATACAATGTGCCTCATCAATAGCGAAAAAAGAAATATCAACCGAAGTCAAAAAATCAATATATTCTTGTTTGGTGAGCGATTCTGGAGCAACATAAAGCATTTTTGTATTGCCAGACGAAATATCCTTTTTAACCTGTGTGATTTCACTTTTCGAAAGGGAAGAATTTAAAAAGTGGGCCACACTTTCATTATCACTAACATTTCTAATGGCGTCTACTTGATTTTTCATCAACGCAATTAAAGGAGAAACAATGATAGCTGTTCCATCCATTAAAAGGGAAGGTAATTGATAGCACATCGACTTTCCCCCGCCGGTTGGCATGATAACAAAGGAATTTCGTCCATTTAATACATTCTGGATTATTTTTTCCTGTTCACCTTTGAAAAAATCAAAACCAAAATAGGTTCGAAGTGCGCCTTTTAGATCAATGTCTTGTTTAACCATTTGAAATGCTCAATCTGAAATAATTCGAATAATAAAATTGATAACATAAATTTAATGAAAAATATGTAATCAATTCAAGAAATAAGTAAGAAAATAAAGAATTTAGCCATTAATAGCCACTACTTCTTGAACTTCTGGCAAATGTTGTTTAAGTAAATTTTCTATTCCACCTTTCAATGTAGCTGTCGACGATGGGCATCCTGCACAAGAGCCTTTCAAAACGACGGTGACTTTTCCATCTTCAAAACCTAGAAAATCAATCGCTCCACCATCATTTTCAACCGCTGGACGCACATACTCGTCTAGAAGTGCACGAATGGGATCATCATATTCAGTTGGATTGAAATCCTTCAATGGTTTACCTTCAACATTTTCAACTACCTGTTGCTTTTGCGTGGGCATTTGAATAAGAATCTCTCCCCCATTCGCAATCCATCCTTTAATGAATTCACGCAATTCCATTGTGATAAAATCCCATGGAACGTTATCCGTTTTTGTTATAGTTATGAAATTCGCCGCAATAAAGACATTCTTTACAAAGGGGAAATTAAAAAGCTCATCTGCTAAAGGAGAAAATCCTTTCGTTTCGTTTTTATTTGAAAATTCTACTGAATCACCCGTGGCAAGTAAATATTTATTTGCAACAAACTTCATTGTTGTAGGATTGGGTGTCATTTCTGTGTAAACTGTTACAGGTACGTTCATGATTTGTTGGATTGACTTACAAATTTACATAACAAACGAAGATCAAAAGTGACTTTAACAAATTTAATTTCATCATTCCGACCAATTACCGTTTGTTCCGATTTGAAAGAAATAGAGATCACTTCTTCGATTGTTTTTGGTAAATGTTGGATTTCCATTCTCGTCAAGCCTAGGATAATGAGGCGTATTTCTTGGAAAAGACTTAGGGAGAAACATCAAATCGTGCGTCAAACGATTTTGAAAGAGATGTCGAATTTCTTCGCTATCCATTCCTATTCTCCAATGAATAGTTTGAAACATTTTTAATTGGTATTGTGCTCCAAAATAAAAAACACCGTGACTCGTCTTGCCGAACGGTAAATTGGTGAGATTTTTAAATCCATTTGGACAGTTTTCTATTGGCTTCAAACGAGGAGAATCGCTTGTTTCGCCCGTCCACATGTTAATTCCGAGAGAATATCTAACCAAATCTGCCCGATACAAAAACTGCAAATGACCAGTTCGAAAACGATCTTTTGCCTGTCCTCCAAAAACATCATTCTCGAAAAATATACTCGTTTTATTTAAAGTCAAGCCAAATGCTCCAGACCGTTGGGAAGTTCCTGCATTATCGAAATACCAAATATAATTGTATCCAAGTGCGTTGTTGTAGTTAGAGTTATGAATCAACCCTGCAAAATAATTATCGTTAAGTGTTTGTCGTTTACCACCAAGTAACAGCAGACCTACATTCGTTCGATTTTCCAAAAAGTTACTTCTGCCACCAAGTGAATTCAATAGAAATGAAAAACGAGTTCCTGTATTTAGTTGGGTAAATTTATAAAGTCCGTAGGTATTGACTTCAATTCCAATTTCATTTTCATGGGAACCAAAATCTAGGACAATTCCCGCTTGAAAACCTACATTAAACTTTTCATTGGACTGAGAAAAACAGTAACTAATGAGCAAAATAAAAATAGGAAGAAATCGCATTTCGACTTCCTTTCAAAAATCATTCCGATAAGGTATGAGATGGATTTAAAAGATCTAAAACAGTTTTCACGGGACTAAATGTTTCATTGGGAATTTCAACAAAAACCGTTATCCAATTCGCCATTGCTCCGTTCCACAAACCTGGTAATTCCATAAAACGAATATTCTTTCCCTGTTGCTTTTTCTGGACAATAAAAAACTTGGAGTTATCCGCGAAATCAATGAGATTGAAATTTTTTCCATTGGCTTGTTGGTAGCTCAACACCATCATTACTGGATTGAAGTGCGTGCTTTTCACCATTTGATTCATTTGATCAACTGATGATGAAATTTGTGCTTTTTCTACGATTTGTTTGCGAATAATTCCGTTATCTTCAACTAAGAATGGTCCGCCGCCGGGTTGACCTTCATTTCGAACCATTCCACAAACTCGAATCGGTCTGTTTATTAGCTTTAGAATATCTTGATTCGATCGAATCGTCTTCATTTCTGACTCAGAAAAAAGATCAAACTTTTGATTGAATTCAATTAATTTATCCAAATTTGGTTCTATACTTATTTTCGAAAGTTCGTTTTTAATAGTTATTATCAAACCTCCGAGCGCATTCCAAATTTGTTGCGATTTATCAGATTTTGAAAAATGCTGAACGTTATCAATGTTTTTGACAAAAACCAATTCATTATTAATTGCTTGCAAATTCTCAAGCAACGCTCCGTGTCCTGCCGGACGACGTAAAACGGAACCATCTTTATTTGTCGCAAGTGAACCATCCTCTTCAAAAGCAAACGAATCTGTTTCTTTATTTTGCTCAGAATACGATACGTCGAAACGGTTCCCCATAAGTCCCTGCAATTGCTCAACAACCCCATTAAAATGATTCTTGAATTGCGATTGAATCGTGAAATGAAAAGCTGTTTCCTTTGAATGCAATCGGCTGCCTTGAATAATATGTTCCTGAAATGGATTTAATATGAATGGATCTAAAACGTGAAACGGAATAAGTCCTTTCGGTAACTCACCATATCCCATTCCATCCTTATTCAAAAGATAAGAAACAATTTCACGCAAGGAGATCTGAAATTCTGTAATTTCCTTTTGTTTTTCGAATGGAAGTTGACGAAAAAATGCAAACGATTGTATTCTATTTAAAAAACGTTCGACTTGTGCGCGATTACTTTCATTTGGTTCTTCTAAAAAATCAAAAAGAAATTCGAACATACGTGAACCTGAGCCGGATGCCGGAATGAATAAACTTATCTTTTTCTCCTCCTTTTTGAAGAATTCCACAAACTGATGAATTTCGCCTTCTGACAAACGCAAAATCCCATTTCCAATCGTGCAAGGTGCAACAATTTTCAAGGTCGGGTTTTCCGAGAAAACAAGTTTACGTTGATGTTCTATTTTTTCTTCTAGTGCAGTATTGGTTGACATTCGGTTGGAAAATTGTTTCTTTGTAGCGTGAATTTAATTTTCGAATTTATACAATATCAGTGGATTGCCAAAAACCGACATGGTATTCATTCGCCATTTGTTTACGATTTAAGCGATAAATGTTTCAAAATTAAACGCGAAAAAGCCGATGAAATTTTACTGAAAGAATTTGAAACGAAATTAAAATCAGATAATACTAAAATTCACATTCAAGATTTTGGTGTCGGTTCTCGGAAAATGAGAAGTGAAAGAAGCATCAATCAGATTTACAAGAATAGTTCAAGCAAAGGAAAATATGGAAAACTGCTCTATCAACTAAATCGGCATTACGAATTCAACAATGTCTTGGAATTCGGAACTTCTCTCGGAATTGGAACGCTGAATCTTCATTTGGGAAATCCAACAAGTAAAATCATAAGTTTGGAAGCTTGTCCTGAAACGAATCAGTTTACATCTAGTCAATTGAAACCATTTTCGAACATTCAACTCATTAATCAAACGTTCGAACATTTTCTAAATGAATCTCAAAATCAGATATTCGACTTTGTTTTCATCGATGGACACCACGACGGAGATGCCCTTTTGAACTATTTGGAAAAATTGAAACCGCTCACCCATACCGAAACCATTTTTCTTTTAGATGACATTCGTTGGAGTCAGTCAATGTTTGACGCTTGGAATAAAATTAAAGAAGACAAAAAATATAATTTGAGCATTGACTTATTTCGAATGGGGCTAGTTTCACCTAGACCTCATCAGCAAAAGGAACATTTTGTTCTAAGCTATTAATAAGTCGTATAGAGGAAATCCAAAACGGCTGGATTGGAACTTACCGGTTCAATGGGTTTGGCTGTAAAATCCTTAACTTCCTCATCAAGTGAATAACCCGAAGCAAATGTTCCTGATGTATAACCATCTAAATCTTCCATTTGAGCCTCAGCAGGTTGTTCTAGTTTATCGAATACTTCTTCTGAAACAAGTGCAGACTGAATTTCGTCGGTTCCAGAATTAATAACATTTCTCTCATTCACGATTGCAGTAGATTCCGAATCTGAACTAGTATCTAATGTTTGCTCTCCTTGCGAATTTTTGTTTTCAGATTTTGACTTCGATTTCTTTTTTTCAGATTTTGGAACTTCATTCTTGGCAAGTTGAACCGGAGACTGATTTACAAAAAACAAGGATACTCCGAGAAGTAAAACGATTCCAAAAGCCATTTGAAAAGCAGGCTGACGAAAAAAGATCATGCCACTTGGAAAGAGAAAGGAACGCCAATCAAACCCATTCGATGTTTTGTATTTACTTTCAAAAAGTTCATCCAAGCGCTTCTTTGTATTCGAATTTTCGTTGATTGAAATTCGTGAAGATTCCACTACCGAAAACAAAGATTTTAGTCCTTGAAATTCTTCCTCGGAAGCACACCATTCATTCATCACTTTTCTTTCGTCGTTGGAAAGCTCCTCGAATGATTGTTTGGTCAATATTTTTAATTGATAATCTTCCATATTCTAATAATTTAATGCGGGATTAAATGCTTTTAATTGTTCTGACAACTGCTT
>JBMLTP010000154.1:0-10281 GCA_049239885.1 Crocinitomicaceae bacterium | reverse complement strand
GCTCTAACCAACTGAGCTATCTCGCCATAATTGAGGGTGCAAATATAATGAGAAATTTAAATTTACAAATCAAAGATTACTAAGAAAATAAATTTATTTCAAATCAATCAAGGCCGTCCAAAGTGAGATTTTACGGTTATCCATTCTTGGCCAAATTGGACGAACACGATTGTTATGCGCTGCAATTCCCAAGTAATCGCCAAAAAATTCGGTTTCAGTAGGTATAAACGACTTTTCAGAAATCGTTTGCTGTTGAAATGTATTTCCACCATCGCTGCTCATGCACCAAACAACATCCGTTTGTAAATCGGTTGATTTGTATTTGCTTCGATCGTAAAACACGAAATGCAGATTACCGTTGGTTTGATCGACTGCAATATTTGTGAAAAACTGATGCGATCGATTTTTATCTTGGTTCACTTTGATCGGCTTCGACCAAGTTTCTCCTCCATCAATCGATTTCACCAACCAAACATCTGTATTATCGTTTCCATTTCGTTGGTCGCTCCAATTTAAATATAAAGTACCTTTGTTTGGTCCATTACTCATATCTGACACTAGAAAAGGAAGACCATTTGTTCGAAAAAATCCGGGAACTTTGATATCCCATCCTTCCGGTTGAAACTCAAGAAATTTCTCCTCCTTCAACCACGTTTTTCCGTCGTCAATTGATTTTTGAAAAACCAATCCTTTAGGACCAGCCCATGTTACGTATATTTCACCATTCAAACCCAATGCAGGAACAGCGCCTTCAACGGTTAAATCACCATCCATACAGTCTCCGCCGAACTTGGAGATCCGTTTGGGTTCTGACCACGAAATTCCACGATTCGTTGATTTTGAAAACATGATGAAGGAACTATCTTTGGGGTTTGGGGAATCATAGGCGTCAAATTGTGTCCATGTCATGTAAATCACATTCGTTTTTGGGTTCACAACTACCCAGTGTTTGTCCTGAACTTTCGTTCCGATCTGTTTGGTTGCACTTTCAATTGCAAATGAACCTTCAATTCGATCTGTTGCCTGACAAACAATTTGACCAAGATGAGCCTGTTTTGTGCTTGATAAATGAAAATAGTATAACCTTCCAGTTTGATCGAACGTTAATACTGGATCTCCAAAAACACCAAATTTGCTTTTCAATTTTTTACTTGTCCAGGTTTTACCACCATCCTTTGAATAATGATAACCTTGTAAAATCGAGCCGGCAGCAATAAAATCTTTATTTTTTGGATTTATGGCAATCGATGGCTCACATTCATTGTATGGGTAATTCGCACCCACCGGGGGAATTTGAATGTTTTTATATCCAATTTGGGCAAATGAACTTGATATAAATAAAAGGAAAAAAGTTGTTGCTCGCATTTTATCTCAACCAATAGTTAAACAGTCCTTCATTTTTACTCCCAACTTCTTGCTGAAACTGGAACTGAGGTTTGCGATAATTGGTCATTTTAACTTTCACGGAGAACAATTTTTCTTCCCGAGCAAGAAGAAGTTCAGCGGTTTCACTCGTATTGAGTCCATTCATCATTCCTTCCAACATACCTTGGTTCACTCTAAAACCATTGCATCCAACAATTTCATCTCCCACACTTATTCCAGCATCCTCTGCACAAGAATTTGCTCGAATTGCTTTCACCATCACTTTTCCATTTTCCTCTCTGACGGTTGCGCCAAAAGATGGTTTAAAAGTAGTTACGTCCTTTACTGAAACTCCTACGTTATCAAAAATCTCGGCATACGGAATAATTTCTGTTCCGTGGATGTATTTCTTGAAAAAATCGTCCAGATTCTTTCCAACAAATTTTTCAAGTTCCGCTTTGAATTCAGCCTCCGTAAATCCACGATTCATTTCAACATAGAACTTTTGGTATAAATGTTTCATGAAATGATCCAAGCATTGTTTTCCTTTTGAATTACTAATAATCGCTACATCAAAAACAGCTCCTAGAATGGTTCCACGTGAATAATAGGTCATCGAAGTGTTCGCGCTATTCTCCGTTGGACGATACGCTTTAATCCAGGCGTCAAAACTGGCATGAGCCACCGGTTGAACTCGCGAACCAACAGAACCTTCAACATAATTTACTGAACTTTGTATTTTGCCGAGCATTTCTTCTTTCGTGTGATAGCCTGCTCTTCTCAAAATCAATTCGTCATAATAGGAAGTAAATCCTTCCATTACCCAAAGTAAGGTTGTGTAGTTTTCTTGTTCGTAATCAAATGGGCCCAATTCGATTGGCCGAATACGTTTTACATTCCATAAATGAAAGTATTCATGTGCAACAAGGTTAAGAAAATTACGATATTCCGAACCCCCATATGTCCAACGATTAACACTTAAAACACAGGAATTTGTGTGTTCCAATCCGCCTTGTCCGTCCACAACATTATGTACAATAAAAACATAGTCTTTATTGGGGTTTGAACCGAAAATGGCTGTTTCCGCATTAACGACTTTGGCCATGTCTATTTTTAAAGCATCAATATCGTAATAGGCTTCTCCATACATAGCAACGGTGTGTTTGGTACCCGAAGCCATAAAATCAAAAACAATTTGATTACCAATTTCAATCGGACAATCTACCAATTGATCGTAGTTAGAAAATTCGAATGTTTGGGAACCATCTTTTTGAACCGAAATCCCTGCTTTTGGAAGTGCAGTTGTAATTGTTTTAAATGATGCATGAGGAACAACTTCTAAGGTGCCTTTTTTATCTTTATATCCCTCAACATACATAAATACTGCCGAACCGCTAACAAATCCGTGAGTCAAGTCCAAAAATGGTGTTCTTACCGAAAGTTCAAACGAATAAACTTCATATTTTACTTTGATATTTTTATTTCCATCCGTTGAAATTGTCCAGGTGTTCTTTTTCTTTTTCTGAACTTGAATTTCTTTTCCTTTCTCATCATATGCTTTTACCAAATTGACATTCTTGGAAAATTCTCGAACCAAATAGGAACCTGGTGCCCAAACTGGCATTTTGATATCTAATTGTTTTTCTTTGAAATCGCTCAAGGTCATTTCCACCTCGAAATAATGGTTTTGTGGTTTTGGCATCCGCAATTGGTAGGAGATTGTCTGTGACCAAGCATGAATTGAATAAAAACAGAGCGCTAAAGCAAGATATTTTTTCATTGTAATTAACTTTTTCGGTTTTCAAATTTAATGAAATGTGAATACAACCAAACATTCGATCCACTGAAGTTATTCGAATATAGTTTAGTATTTTGAAGGAATTCAAATTTTTCTATTCCTGTCTTATAAAATTGTTTAATTTGTTTTTTTATAAGATATATCTTATTATTTTGTATTTTTAAAAATATTTTAAGGTATGATTGATAAAATAGAAAAAATAGCAAAGTACAACTTTTGGGAAAACCCAATAAAAACAGGTTATGTCCGTCAAAACTATTTGAATCAATTATTAATGTTTCAAAATTCTCGCTTGATAAAAGTTCTAGTTGGACAACGCCGGGTAGGAAAAAGTTTCATTCTTCGTCAATACATTGAGCACCTAATTAATACGGGAATACCAGCCAAGAATACACTATATATAAATAAAGAATTTACAGATTTTGACTTTATTGCAAAGCAAGAAGACCTAAAAGAATTTCTTTCGTTTTATCGCAAACATTCAAATGTAGTAGGTCGCTTGCATGTTTTTATAGATGAAGTTCAGCAAATTGTGGAATGGGAACGAATCGTTAACTCATTATCACAAGATTTTACTGAAGATATAGATTTAATCATAACTGGCTCAAATTCAGAATTATTATCAGGTGAATTAGCAAGTTTGCTTTCTGGTCGATACGTTCAGTTTAAAGTTCTCCCCTTTAAATTTGATGAATATTGTGCATTTCTGAAAAAGGAAAAAACTCGCAAAAATTACTTACATTTTTTAACCCAAGGTGCTCTTCCAGAATTGTTTCATCTTCCAAATGAGGAAAGTAAAATTCATTATGTATCATCGTTAAAAGACACAATCATCTTACGTGATATCGTTCAACGGTTTTCGATTAAGGATGCCATGTTACTCTTGGATATTTTTAATTATGTTGTTAATAATGCTGGGAACTTATTTTCGGTTAACAACATCGTTAATTTCTTTGAAAGCAAAAAACGTAAAACCAATTATGAGACGGTAGCAAATTATTTGAATTATCTGACTCATACTTTTGTGATCCATCGCTGCGAACGTTTTGATTTAAAAGGTAAAGATATTCTAGGAGGAAATGTCAAATATTACATCAATGATTTATCGTTCAGAAATTATCTTTTCGGAGCGAACTCACTGAGTTATGGAAACATGCTTGAAAATAGTATTTTCCTTGAACTGGTGAAAGCAGATTGCCATGTTAATGTTGGTGTTTTGCGTGATAAGGAAATTGATTTCATTGCCTCTAAAAAGAAGAAATCTTTGTTCGTACAGGCAGCTTTTAACATTGAAACACAGGAAACATTTGATAGAGAATTTAATAATTTAATTTCATTGAAAAACAATCATCCCAAAGCCATTGTGACAATGGATGAGTTACCTTACGATGAAAAAGATGGCGTTTCGTTTATTCCAGCATGGTCTTTGAACGAATATTTGAATGATGTTTTCTGAAGTTCATCAGCGCGGCAATAATTCCAGAGACGAAATAAAGCAAATTTTGTAGATGATTAATTCAATTTAGTCGTCTAGAAGCCTTCTTTAACAAGATGATTTTTAATCCACCTTAATCATTCCGGCAACCTGCTTCGCTTTTTCAACCAACTCGGTTACATTTTCTGCACCGTAGGTCAAAGCAACGGCCATTCTTCTATAAGGACGAGTG
Organism: Crocinitomicaceae bacterium; assembly: GCA_049239885.1. Taxonomy (GTDB): domain Bacteria; phylum Bacteroidota; class Bacteroidia; order Flavobacteriales_D; family Crocinitomicaceae; genus UBA952. The sequence goes on along the minus strand of JBMLTP010000154.1, from coordinate 5,451 downwards.
GTCGGTTTACCAAAAATTTTGAAATCTGAATTTGATACAGCTGCTGCTTCTTTCAAACCAGTGAAAACAGGTGAATCATTTGATTCTTTATCAGCCAAGACGACTGCACTTGCTCCATTACGAAGCAATTTCACTTCTGGAATCGGCAAACCTAAAATTGTTCGTGCATGCAATTCAAATTCTGAAAAATTCTGTGTGCCTGCTAAAGTCACCATTCCTGTGTCGTGCGGACGTGGAGAAAGCTCTGAGAAATAAGCTCCTTCTTTGGTGATGAAAAATTCCACACCCCAGATTCCTGCTCCACCAAGCGCCTTCGTAACTTTTTCAGCCATTTCTTGCGCTTCTTGCAAATGTTCAGAATTCATCGGCATGGGTTGCCAGCTTTCTTGGTAGTCACCGCGTTCCTGTCTATGACCAATAGGCGGACAAAATAGGGTAGGGCCATCTTGCTGAGTTACGGTTAGAAGTGTTATTTCGTAGTCAAAATCAATGAATCCTTCAACAATTACTTCTCTCAAATCACCGCGTGATCCTTCCATCGCGTAATTCCATGCTTTTTCTATGTCAGCCTCCGTTTTTATAACCGACTGACCTTTTCCTGAACTTGACATTAATGGTTTTACAACACATGGCATCCCTGTCACTGCAACTCCTGCTTTTAATTCGTCTAAGGTTGTTGCATAGCGATAGGTAGCGGTTCTTACTCCAACTTCAATGGCTGCTAAATCCCGAATCGCTTTTCGATTCATCGTATAATTAGCAGCTTTGGCACTTGGAACGACTTGAATTCCTTGTTTTTCGTAATCGTAAAATCGTTCTGTTCGAATTGCTTCAATTTCTGGAACGATTAAATCTGGTTGATGCTTGGCGACAATACGATCTAATTCAACACCATCAAGCATATTGATAACTTCAAATTCATGTGCGACTTGCATCGCTGGCGCTCCCGCGTAACTATCAACAGCAATTATGTATTGCCCCAAACGTTGACATGCAATAACAAACTCTTTTCCAAGTTCCCCAGAGCCCAAAAGAAGGATTTTTTTTCTCATGAGGCAAAGTTAAGGAAACGTTAAAATTTAGAATGTAAAATTTAAAATTGAATTCGTTCAAGAATTGATTATTGAACTTTCTTTTGGCTTTCTAAAACAGTCTCTTTCATTGATTCAGCGTATCTATCCAATTTTTGCTGTACTTCTAAGTCAAAACTACCGATGATTCGTGCAGCTAAAATTCCTGCGTTTTTTGCTCCATTTAAAGCGACAGTCGCCACGGGAATTCCATTTGGCATTTGAAGAATACTTAGAATTGAGTCCCAACCATCAATTGAATTCGAAGACTTTACAGGAACTCCGATAACTGGCAGAGAAGTCATAGATGCTGTCATACCAGGAAGATGTGCGGCACCACCTGCTCCTGCGATAATAACTTTTAAACCACGACTTGCGGCTGTTTTTGCATATTCAACCATCAACTCGGGCGTTCTGTGAGCAGATACAATTTTCACTTCTGAGGAAATCCCAACTTCATCTAAAAAATCTTTGGCTGCTTGCATTACGGGTAAATCCGAAGCGCTTCCCATGATGATTCCAACTTGTATCATACTTCTTTATTTTCGTTATTTTCGGGTTGATCTAATGGCGTTTCAGTTGAATTTGAATTTATCTCTGATACCGGATTCCCAGTTGTCGTTGTACTTTTAAATTCAACGGTATTATTAATGTCCGTTGCCACTTGATCTAATGGCTGTCGAATTTCTTCGGTGGTTTCTTTAAGTAATTCGGTAAAGTTCATGTCTTTTTTTATATCCATTCCTGATTTTTGGATTTCACGTTGTAGCTCAGCTTGTGCATTTCTGAATTCATATAACGTTTTACCCAATGTTTTTGCAATTCCGGGAATACTCTTTGCTCCAAAGAAAAGTAAAACAACGAGCATAATTACCACGATTTCCGAAAAAGCAATATCCTCAAAAAGTAACGGCAGAAACATATAACAAAGTTACAACTAATTTAGTGTATGCTGAAAATTCACGTTTTAATAAGTCAAAATTTCATCCAAACATTTTTTAACGAGGCGCAATTCCTCTTTCGAAACTTGTCCAATTTTTTTTACTAAACGGTCTTTCGAAATGGAACGAATGTGAAAAGTCAATACCTCCGATGGATTCTTAAGGTTATTATCACCAGTTGGATTTAAAATGACATTTCCCTTGTAGTTCTTTATTTTCGTAGTGAGCGGACAACAAATGACAACATTGAGGTATGTATTGAGCAAATTCCCGCTTATCACAACCATATGTCGAAAGCATGACTGCTCACTTCCAACAACTGGATTTAAATCAGCATACCAAAGTTCACCTTGTTTCATCTTCCTCGGATTCTTTGATTTGGCTTACATACGCTGCCATTCCTTCCTCAGCGATTTGAAGTGTGTCGGAATCTTCTCCCAATTGCTTGTATGACTTTATGTATGCGGCACGATTCAATTGATCGAGATAAATCGAAAGCGCTTTTTCAATGATTTTGTTTTTTGGAATAGCCATTTCTCTTGATTTTTCATCAAGCAGATTTAGGAGCCAATCAGGAAGCGAACTTGTAAATGTTGCCATATTATATTTATATATCGTAAATATAAAAGTTATTTACTAATTAGAAACAAGAAATTATGAAAACTCTAATTTTTCAGTTCAAGTTAAATCGATTGCATCTTTTGAATTACACGAAGGAGAATTGAATCTGGAATTACAGGTAATAAAAATTTGATCATAAAATTCAAACCGACATCGGAAATACAGATTCGTTTTCCTTTCATCATTGCGTTATATCCTTTTAAAGCGGTGGAATAAGCCGTTGCGCCATTCTTGAACATGTCACCATTTCCCATACCTGCTACAAATTCAAATTCGGTTTTAACAGGGCCAGGGCACAAAGCCGTGACAGAAATTCCATGTGGCTTTAATTCGTGTGAAATTCCTTTCGTGAATGAAACTACAAATGCTTTTGTCGCAAAATAGGTTGCTTGTAAAGGTCCAGGAAGATAACCCGCTGTACTAGCTGTATTCAAAATCTTTCCTGATTTGCGTTTTTTCATTTCTTGAAGAAACAGATGTGAAAGCTCAACCAAGGCTTGAATGTTCAGGTGAATCATTTCAACATCTTTTTCTAATGGACGATCTACGAAGTTTCCATGACCACCGAATCCTGCATTGTTCATTAAATATTCGATTTCAATGTTCTTTTCCTTGCAGAATTCATAGACATTTTTTGCCGCGCCTTCCTTTGATAAATCTTGCTGAAAAATGGAAACATCAACTCGGTATTTATCTTCTAATTCTGATCGCAACGATTCCAATTCCGCTCCGCGTCTGGCCACTAAAACGACGTTTCCACCTTTCGATGCATGAATTCGTGCTAGCTCTTTTCCAATTCCACTAGAGGCTCCTGTAATTAATGCTGTTTTCATTGAAATTTTATTTTAAGTTTAACATGAAATCAATAGAAATGTTTGAATATTCTAAAATAATATCACTCGTATTCGTTAGAAAAAGAAATTAATTGTTTTACTTTTTGAAAATCTTTTTTTGAAGCAGAATTCTAGGTAAGCCCACTCATTGTATATAAATCATAAGATTCACAAAGCAAAAAAATAAAATAAGCACCATTAAATCCGAAAAGACAAATCTTCTATCGATCACTTTTTCTTGAATAAAGAAAGTAAAGATGACCCAGAATAATCGTGAAATTGCAAAATAGGCGGAAAAAATAAAATAATAAATAGATGAATTATTTTGACCAATTCCTGCTTGAAAATCAAATTTGAGATAGTGTATGAAAGATCGAGTATACCCGCAAGTTGGACATTCAATGCCAAGTCTAGATTTATAAATACAAACAATACCTTCTGTTCCTGAATTCGACATCAAATAAATTAAATAGAATAAGACTAAAAATGAGAAAGCGACAAAAATAAAATTGAACAAAAAAAAAGACCCACCGAGATGGATCTTTTTTTTTAAATCAAATTTGAACATATTACATTTCATCCAATTCTTTTGATAAATCTGTCGTATCGATTTTTTGTAGTTCTTCGGCTGCCTTACTCAAATTATACCATTGCCAAGCGGCAACACTCGTTCCTAGTATAGAACAAATAAGTCCAGCAATTGCCATTCCTTTTTTAACGCTTTTCAACCCCAAAAGACTAAAAATAAGTCCAACTATACCTGGGTAAATTGCAAATGCTCCCAAGCATGGTACAAAAGAAAGGACGAGGGCTAAAATCCCTAAAATCATACCCACCAATCCTTTAACATTCATTTTTTCATTGTTGTTTTCCATAATTTAAATAATTTAAAATTTGTTAAAAATAATAATTTATTTAAATAGTGTGTTATTAAATTAAACATATTAGTTTAAAATAATTACAATTATGTTTAAATTAGTGTAATAAATGCTTCTATGAAGTTATTTGATTCAATCAAATTGACTGGAAATGATTAAAAATCATGTAATGATATCCAGCCCTATTCGAAAGGTATTTGCATGCGCTTCAACAATATGTTTGATTTGTGGGCTGTATCCACCTCCCATACTGCAAACGATTGGTATATCGAGTTGTTTTGCTGTTTGAAAAATAATTCTATCTCTATTTGTGCATCCTTCCATGGTTATGCCCAATTTTCCTAATTTATCCGTTTCCAGAATATCGACGCCGCATTGATAAAATATGAAATCAGGATTGAATTTTGAAAGGATTAAATCCAAACTTTTTTCCAGTAAGTAAAGATATTCTTTGTTTGAAATGCCATCTTTCAATGGAACATCTAGGTCTGATTTTTCTTTTTGCATCGGGTAATTATTCTCGCCGTGCATGCTAAAAGTGAAAATTCGATCTTCATTTTCTAGTATTGATGCGGTTCCATTGCCCTGATGAACATCTAAATCAACAATTAAAATCTTTTGAATTTTGGAATTGTTCAGAAGCCATTTAGCAGCGATGACTTGATCGTTGAGTAAACAAAATCCTTCTCCTCTGTCAAAAAAGGCATGATGCGTTCCTCCTGCGATGTTAAAGCCGATTTTTGTTGTCAATGCCAATTGAGCCGCCATTCGCGTGCCTTCCATGATGGTAATTTCTCGATCTATTAATTCTTTTGAGTGTTTAAAGCCTGATACGCGTTGCTCACCATCCGAAAGTTCAAGATTTAATAAACGATTCCAATAGATTGGACAGTGAACTTCCAGCAAATTTTCTTCAGAGAGCGAAGTTGGTTCAAAAAAATCCGAATGTTGAACTGTTCCTTCGTGCAGTAATTGTTTTGGAAGCAAATCGTATTTTTCCATTGGAAACCGATGGTTTTCTGGCAAAGGGTGCACGTAATTTGGGTGAAGCGCAATCATAAAATCTTTTGAACTATTCTAGAAACAGCTGGACAGATCAATGTGTTCT
>JBMLTP010000153.1:0-6410 GCA_049239885.1 Crocinitomicaceae bacterium | reverse complement strand
CTTTAATTGAATGTGAGTGGTAGACTCCAAAGATGGAGCATATTCCCAAGATTCAGTATTATTTTCTTTTGCCATGTTAATCAATAGTAAAATAATCGGAAGATTGATAAATCCCTGTTTCGGTTTTTAAAATCTGCATTAGCACATCATTTGCCAAACTACTTGCTCCAAAACGGAACCAGTGATTATTTAGCCAGGCATCGCCCAAAATTTCCTTAACCATCACTAAATTATGAAGTGCTAATTTGGATGTTGAAATGCCTCCAGCTGGTTTCATACCAACCATTATACCTGTTTCATCAAAATAATCGCGAATGGCCATCAACATCGTGTAAGTAACTTGCATCGTTGCGGCTGGCTGTATTTTTCCAGTTGAAGTTTTGATGAAATCAGCACCTGCGTAAATGGCGATGTCACTTGCTTTTCGCACGTTATCCAACGTCGCTAGTTCACCTGTTTCAAGTATTACTTTTAACCGTGCATTTCCACACGCTTCTTTTATTGCCGCGATTTCATCAAAAACAAAATTGTATTCTCCTGAAAGGAATTTCCCCCGTGAAATTACCATATCAATTTCGTCCGCTCCTGCATCAACAGCAAACTTAGTGTCCGTTATTTTCACTTCCATTGGAGCTTGTCCAGAAGGAAAGGCAGTTGAAACTGACGCAATCTTAACAGAAGAATTTTTAAGCTCTTTTTTGGCAATTGGCACCATTGAAGGATAGACGCAAACAGCTGCAACAGTTGGCAAACCTGGATGCAAGTCGTGCAAGTGTTGAGCTTTGTAGCACATTTGTTTGACTTTTCCTGGTGTATCCTTACCTTCCAAGGTAGTCAAATCAATCATGTTCAAGACCATCTTCAAGCCTTGACGCTTTGACTCATTCTTAATACTCCTAGTCTGGAACCTAGCTACACGTTCTTCAACTCCCACTTTGTCAATGGATGGTGAAACGGGCAATTTTGAAAATAAAAAGGGCTTCATAATTACAATGAAACCCAAATTTACTAAAGATATTTAAATCGATTCAATTAATCTTCATCATCGTCGTCGTCGTCGTCCTCAGGTTTGTCGTAATCATCTTCCTCGTCATCATCTTCATCATCCAATTCATCGTCCTTGATACCCGGTACTTTATCAATGTCTTCCTCAAAATCATCGTCATCGTCCTCTGCGACCGGTTTGGCTTTAGGTACGATTTTGTTTATTTTAACGAGATAAATGACTTCTTCCGTTTCCCAAATCAATGCATCCAAAACCTCCCCTGTAGGCGTTTTGATTGTTGTCAAATGATTGATATACCCATCAGGGTAATCCTTCAAGATTTGTTTTTTCTGTTCAATTGTTAGTTTGTCGTAACTAATAATGGCTCTTCTTTTTGACATAATGAATCAAAATTTTTGTGTGGCAAATTTATATTTTTTGTTTTTCCAAAATATTTAAGGAGAAAAAAAAGTGAAAAAATTTTTCAACTTCCTTTCGTTCATATTCTTCCTGAACTAGGTTAAATTCGTTTTTATAATTTTAACGACAAATTTACTTGCATGCCTAAAAAATTCCTAAATCTTTTCTTTACAAGCTTATTAGGTGTGTTTTTAGTATCGTTTTTCTCGGCTAAACTTCTTGCCCAAGACTATCAATTACCAAAAAATTCAATCAAAGCGAGTGTTTTACCCATATTTGTTGGGGAAGTGAATATTAATTACGAGCGTATTCTAACGAAAAAAATTTCAGCTGAAGCGGCGCTTGGGTTTGTAACGGACAATTACCTGATGAACTTTTTATCAGAGGCCAACTCGACTTCTGCAAACAAGGTTTTAATTGGCCCATCCGCGGGTTTTTTAATCAAATATTATCCTTTTATTGCAGGTGACGAGCTTTATATTGATTTGGAATTAAAGTATAGGAGATATCGAAAACGTTATACGCAAGACGCTGGCGCATTTCAGTTTAATGAATACACAGAAAGATTCATTCCCAGAATAGGTGTTGGATATCACCATTTTTTAGACGAAAAACTATTTTTTGATTTTTCAGGAAATTTAGGTCTGGTTTTTCAGAATTTACTTCTCTTTTCAAATGAGAACATCAATCAAACAATAAAACTAAATTTTGGTGTTGGTTTAAAATTCGGCTATGTATTCTAAAAATAACTAATTTTAAGTGATGTCGAAAGTTAAATCATCATTTTTCTGCCAAAATTGCGGCTATGAATCATCAAAATTCATGGGTCAATGCCCTTCATGTAACCAATGGAATACATTTGTTGAGGAAATTGCACACAAGGCAAACAAAAACATTGTTGCTTTTTCATCAGATTCACGAAGTGCTACTCCTCAGCTAATTCAGGATGTAATCAAGGAACTTGAAGAAAGAATTATAACTTCAGATCATGAATTCAATCGAGTTTTGGGAGGAGGAATTGTTCCTGGCTCAATCGTACTTTTAGGAGGGGATCCTGGAATCGGAAAATCAACGCTACTCTTACAACTTGCCATCACGGAATCGCTCAAAGTACTTTATGTTTCGGGAGAGGAAAGCGATCGACAAATTCGAATGCGCGCGGATCGTTTGGGTTTGAAAAATGAGAATTGCTACCTACTGACAGAAACAAATCTTGAGCAAATATTACTTCAAGCGAAAGAATTAAAACCTGAACTTGTTGTGATTGATTCAATTCAAACTTTGTTCTCCTCAACGATCGAAAGTTCGCCAGGAAGTATTTCTCAGGTTAGAGAATGCACCGCTCACTTGTTACGTTTTGCAAAGCAGACTGCAATTCCTGTATTTTTAATCGGTCACATTACAAAAGATGGCTCAATCGCTGGCCCAAAAGTGTTAGAGCACATGGTAGATGCAGTTTTACAATTTGAAGGAGACCGAAATCACGTGTATCGTTTGTTGCGCGCAATCAAAAATCGATTTGGGTCAACAAATGAATTGGGAATCTACGAAATGCTCGGAGCAGGTCTTCGCCCCGTTGAAAATCCATCAGAAATCTTGATTTCAAATTCAAATCAAAACTTGAGCGGAATCGCAATTGCTTCGACAATAGAAGGTATGCGTCCCTTGTTGGTTGAAGTTCAAGCTCTTGTGAGTAGTGCGGCATACGGAACACCTCAGCGTTCTTCAACTGGTTTTGATTCGAAACGACTCAATATGCTTTTAGCCGTTCTTGAAAAAAGATGTGGTTTCAAACTGGGAGCGAAGGACGTTTTTTTAAATATTGCGGGTGGTATAAAAGTGGATGACCCAGCGCTTGATTTGGCTGTCGCAATGGCGGTTTTATCGTCTAATGCAGACTTGGCGATTCCTAAAACAATCGCTTTCGCTGCTGAAATAGGACTTTCGGGTGAAATCAGAGCTGTGAATCGCATAGAGCAAAGACTTTCGGAGGTAGCTAAATTAGGTTATGAAAAAGTAATTGTCTCAAGTTTCTCAAAAGGTATAGACTTTAAGAAAAATAAACTTGAAATCATACGTTGCGCCAAGATTGAAGAAGTCGTAAAAAATGTTTTTTCATAAGTATGTCAAAAATTAATTTTACTTCAGCTCAACATGTTGACATTGAATTTGAAATAGCACCGGCAATTTTGCGAATTGCAGCTTATGTGATAGACACAATAATCCTGGGTGTTTATCTATTCATCGTGTTTATGGCCGTTCAATTTGATGATTTTTTCACAAATTTCGGAACTTGGTTGTTTTTCATGTTACTCTTGGCAAAGCTACCGTGGATTCTTTATCAACCCGTTATGGAATATCTAACTGGAGGACAAACAATTGGAAAGATGGCACTTGGTATTCGTGTTGTTCGATTGAATGGAGAGCGAGTAGGATGGCGGGAAGTGATTACGCGTTGGTTGCTTCGTGGTGACTTTCTCTGGATTTCTGCAAGTTTCTTTATTTTTTTAATCCCTTTTTGGAATGTATTTGATTCATTGATAGTTATGCTTTCCAGTCGTCAGCAGCGAATTGGCGATTCATTAGCAGGAACGATTGTAATCAAAAATAAATCCAGCCAATATTACAAACTCAAGGATGTTTTGAAAATCAAATCTCACGAGAACTACACGCCAACCTATTTGAACGTAGTTCAATTTTCAGATGAAGATATGATTTATATTAAAAATTGCATACAACATCGCAAAAGATATAAAGGAGCAGAGATTGACGCACTATTAGTCCGTTTAACCTATGAAACAGCTCATTTGTTGGGTGTAAGTGAAATTCCAACAGATCGCATTAAATTTTTAGAAACAGTTTTAAATGACTACGTTGTCTTAACCCGATAAAAATGTCAAAATTGATTTTGGTGCCGACTCCGATCGGAAATTTAGAGGACATTACACTGCGGTCAATTCGTGTTTTACAAGAAACTGAATTGATTTTTTCAGAAGATACGCGTGTTACTAAAAAACTACTTGATCACCTTGGTATCGTTAAAAAATGCCTGCCTTTTCATGCACACAATGAACATCGTTTTTTGGAGAAATCCCTTGAAATGATTCGACATGCTGAAAATGCCGTTTTGGTTTCCGATGCTGGGACACCTGGAATATCAGATCCAGGATTTTTGTTGGTAAGAGCCTGTATTCTAAACAACATTGATGTTGAGTGCCTTCCAGGTCCAACAGCATTTGTTCCTGCACTCGTGGCAAGCGGGTTTCCTTGCGACAAATTTGTTTTTGAAGGTTTTCTTCCACATAAGAAAGGTCGACAAACAAGGCTGAAACTCCTAGCGAACGAGGAACGAACCATCATCTTGTACGAATCTCCACATCGCCTTTTAAAAACCTTGGAACAAATGACCGAGCATTTTGAATTGACAAGAGAAATCTGTGTAGTTCGTGAGATCAGTAAACTTTTTGAAACTTACCACAGAGGGCAACTACAAGATCAATTGAAATACTTCCAACACAACGCACCAAAAGGTGAAATTGTACTTATTATTAAAGGAATCGATTAAAAAATATCTTTTTTCTTCTTTTCAATTTCTTGGACTTTACCAGTCTGCGTTTTTATAGCATCCTTCTTTTTTTCCTGATTGGCATTATTCTCTTCAATTTTCTTTAGGTTATCGTCGATTCGCTTTCTGTAATCTTCAATTTCCTTTTCCAAATCAGATTTATCTTCTTCAAGCTCCTTTTGCTCCTTTTCCAGACTTTTCAACGTTTTATTTTCTTTTTCAAGAAGGCTATTGATGTAGTTTGACGTACACGATCTTCCGAAAGATTCAATTGATTTTTTAAAAAGTTCAAATTGCGCTGAATGATCTTTGCTGTTTAAAAAAGCTCCACCCAAATCAAAAGCGAAAGAAACATTGACTGGATTATCATTTTTCTTTTCATATCGCGCATAAACATCAAACGTCTTTTTACCATATTCTTTCCATTCGCCAAGCAAAACACAATATTCCCCTTTATTTTCTTTGCACTTACCCCAGTCCTTCAAGAAACTTTTTAATTCATCTTGAAAAAATGATTCGTCCACAAATGGAATTTCAATGGAAAGAGAAGTCTGTGAACCTTTGGAAGTACTCATACTCCCCTCTTTAACACGCATGGATTGACAAAAAACGACTCCTGAAATGAAAACCGAAAAAAGTAAGTGAGTTATTTTCATAAATTATGATTTGTAGACTAAATTAATTCTAAAAGTTTAACATTCGATACTTAAGATGCATTTTTATTAACTTTGATTGTGAAATTCTCAGATGTCATTGGTCACGAGTCGATAAAGACTGAAATAAGAAAAGAAATTCTTTCAGGAAATATAGCGCACGCGAAAATGTTTTACGGAAAATCAGGGTATGGAACGCTACCGTTGGCTCTTTGCTTCGCTCAATTCATATTCTGTCAACAAAAAACGGATCAGGATAGTTGTGGGGTTTGTCCTTCGTGTAAACGTGTGCAGGAATTCAATCATCCCGACGTTCATTATGTTTATCCAATTGTCAAAAAAGACGAGGATGAGACCTCAATTTCTCTAATAACAGAATGGCGGGAGCAACTTACCTCCAATTCTTATTTTGACCTTTCAACGTGGTCCGATAAAATTGAATCAAAAAATATACGCCCTATTATTCGTGCAAATGAAAGTGCTGAAATCATTCATAAACTTACTTTAAAATCGTACGAAGGAGGTCCAAAAGTCATGATTATTTGGATGGCAGAGGAAATGAATTTGCAATGCTCCAATAAATTACTAAAAATAATTGAGGAACCTCCAACAGATACTTACATAATTCTTGTTTGCGAAAACATCGAAAAAGTCCTAATAACAATTCAATCTCGAACTCAAAAAATAAATGTGCCGAGAATTTCGCAAGATGATTTAAGTCTCTTTTTGAGCCATAATTTTCAATTGAACCGCGCGGATGCAGATGCCGCTGCGACTTTTGCTGAAG
>JBMLTP010000152.1:0-3817 GCA_049239885.1 Crocinitomicaceae bacterium | reverse complement strand
TGCATTGAATCTCAAGATTTTGGAAAAAACCGAGTGAAAGGTTCCCATCGAAATGTTTTTCGCTTCTTGTCCGCCAACAATATTTGAAATTCGCTCGGTCATTTCGCGAGCAGCTTTATTGGTGAAAGTCAAAGCTAAAATATTGAACGGATCGATTCTCTGTTCGAGCATAAAGGCAATCCGATAAGTTAAAACCCTCGTTTTACCAGATCCGGCACCAGCAATGACCATCGTTGGACCATAAATATTTTCAACAGCAACGCGCTGACTTTCGTTTAATTCGTCGAGATAAGACATTGGAAATTTTACAATTCAAAATTAAGAATTGTGTGTATTTAAAACCATCCAAATGGATTTAAATGGATTGAAGTTTTGAACAATGATATATTTCCTTATCATTCATTGATGAATCGTTGATTTTGCGCTAATTTTGTGTTCCTAATTTAGAAATGAAAATTTATCACAATCCACGTTGTTCCAAAAGCCGTTGCGCTTTGGATTGGCTTCAAGAAAAATCCTTTGATTTTGAAGTTGTTGACTACCTGAAAGATCCGCTTATATCGGCTGAAATAAAATCCATTTTGACGAAATTAAAAATGAATGCTTTTGATTTATTACGAAAAAATGAAATGGAATATAAAGAACATATTCAAGGAAAAAATTTGAAAGAGGATGACATAATTGATTTGATGTCGAAATATCCGAAACTAATTGAACGTCCAATCGTAGTATGGGATGGAAAAGCGGTAGTCGCGAGACCTTTGGAACGATTAACCGAATTATTAATTAATTGAAATTTAAAAGTAGCCTGTGCTTCACGTGTGTTAAATGAGAACGAAATACATTGATTTAATTGACCAAACCTTTGATTTTCCTCAAAATGAGTTTAATTTGAGAGAAGATCGTTTGTTTTTTCACGGTATTGATTTGATGCGTCTAATAAATGAATATGGAACACCATTGAAATTCAATTATTTACCGCAAATATCGAACAATATTCAACGAGCGAAAAGTTGGTTTCGAGAAGCTATCAATAACTTAGGTTATGCTGGTAAGTACTATTATTCATATTGTACAAAGAGTAGCCATTTTTCATTTGTTTTGGATGAAGTATTGAAAAATGATGTTCACATTGAAACGTCTTCGGCATTTGATATCGATATTGTAAATAAACTCGTAGAAACAGGGAAGTTGGAGAAGGGGCGGTATGTGATTTGTAATGGATATAAACCTGATCTGTATTTAAATAATATCATTCGCCTTATCGAAGATGATTACTTGAAAATTGTGCCAGTAGTTGATAATATTGATGAACTGCAACGTCTTATTGATGGCACAGAAAAGGAATTAAATATTGGTATTCGAATCGCATCGGAAGAGGAACCAAAGTTTGAGTTTTATACCTCGCGTTTGGGTATTCGTTATCGAGAAATCGTTCCGTTTTATAAGGCGATTTTAAAAGATAATCCGCGAGTTCAGGTTAAAATGCTTCATTTCTTCATCAATACGGGCATCAATGACACAGCTTATTATTGGAATGAATTAACGAAGTGTTTACGTATTTACAGTGATCTTAAGAAATTATGTCCAGAATTGGATTCATTGAATATTGGAGGTGGTTTTCCAATTAAAAAGTCCTTGGCTTTTGATTTCGATTACGCATATATGGTTCGTGAAATTTTAACTCAGATTAAACGTGTTTGTACTGACAATGATATTCCTGAGCCGAATATTTTTACTGAATTTGGGAGTTTTACAGTAGGGGAGAGCGGTGGAGCCATTTTTAGTGTTTTACATCAAAAACAACAAAATGACCGTGAAAAGTGGAACATGATTGACTCTTCTTTTATGACAAATCTTCCGGATACGTGGGCAATCAATCAGCGATTCATCATGTTGCCAATTAATCGTTGGAATGACGATTACGAAAGAGTGTTGCTTGGTGGATTAACCTGCGACAGCGATGATTACTATAATTCTGAGCAGCATTCGAATGCCATTTATTTACCGAAATTTGATAAACATGATCCTTTGTACATCGGGTTTTTCAATACCGGTGCATATCAAGAAACAATTGGAGGATTTGGTGGATTAAAACATTGTTTGATTCCAGAGCCAAAGCACATTCTAATAAATCGAGATGAAGATGGTAAAATTCATTCAGAGGTTTTTAGTGAGGAACAAACAGCTCAAGATTACTTGAAAATTTTGGGTTATTAATGATTTACCATTTTCGAATTAAATAGTAATGAAGATAGAAAATAACTTCTTTTAATACTTGTTAATCAAAAATATTTAGTTAAATTTGCACTCCATTTTGAAAGAATAAAAAATGAAAAAAGAGATACACCCAGAAGATTACAGATTAGTTGTATTTAAAGATATGTCTAATGACTATTCGTTTATATGTCCATCATGTGCAGCAAGTAAAGAAACAATTACGTGGGAAGATGGTAATGAGTACCCATTAATAAAATTGGATATTTCTCACAAGTCACATCCATTCTTTACGGGTATCGCACAATTTGTTGATACAGCAGGTAGAATTGATAAGTTTAAGAATCGCTACGGTCGTCACATGAAGTAATTGTGATTAAATAATATTTTGAAAGCCTTCCGTTTGGGGGGCTTTTTTATTTTGTAAACTTTGCTGTCGCTCTATTTAATCGATCATTAATTGTAATTCCTAGATCAGTATCGGGAAAACGTTCAATATAAATTTGTTTTAATTCTTTCGAGTCCATCAAATGTAATGAGTCATAAAGTCTTTGTGCGGCCTCATTCAAGTTTCCTGTTTCACTTAAAATTATCTTATTTTCAACGTCTATAAAATCATTTTGGAAAAATATAAATCCTGATGACACCGATGTATCAATCTCTTTAATTGACTCGATAAAATAAAGTGGGGTAGACGGAGCGTAATGATATTTCACCATCCCACTTGTCAATGGAGCCTCTTCTGAAGAAAGTCGTGTAATCGGCTTATAACCAATTATCTGCTCGATCTGCTCAATGGATATACTACCTAAACGATAAATGATCATTGCATTATTTTCCATACCAATAATGGTCGACTCCAACCCTTTTATACAAGGGCCTCCATCTAGAATGTATGGTATTTTACCATTTAATTGGTTAAAAACATGCTCTGCTTTAGTGGGACTAATTTTTCCATACGGATTGGCGCTTGGGGCAGCAAGTGGAAAAGGCAAGGTTTTTAATAGTTCGAGAGTGACGGAGTGCGCTGGAACTCTAACAGCGACGCGATTATGTCCAGCTGTAATAATATTTGGAACCAATTCAGATTTGTTTAATAAAAGCGTCAGAGGTCCGGGCCAGAATGTTTCAGCAAGTTTTTTTAATTCTGCTGGAAAATCTTGAATGTATGGTGGAATTGCTTCGAAATTTGAAAAATGTAGGATTAATGGATTTGATTTGGGACGCCCTTTCGCTTCAAATATTTTTTGAATGGCAAGTTCATTTGTTCCATTTGCAGCTAAACCATAAACGGTTTCAGTTGGAATTGCAACAAGCTCACCCGACTGAAGTAGTTCTATTACTCGATTTAAATCTGTTCCGATTTCTGTTTTCACTAAGCAAAGATAATTAAAGCTATTGGAGTTATTATAACCGTTTCTTTTCTACCTTAACAAATTAACATGCCCCTTAGCATCGTAGATTCGTTTATCGTACCAGGTGAATTGTAATTTCCAGATGTAGGTTCCATCTTGGCATTTGTTGCCATTGTGCGTTCCATCCCATCCTTGAGTTGGGTCGCTTGTTTCAAAGATTAGCTCTCCCCAGCGGTTATAAACTT
>JBMLTP010000151.1:0-4368 GCA_049239885.1 Crocinitomicaceae bacterium | reverse complement strand
GAAACACTTCCATCCGAATTTAATTTTAAAAAGGAAAGATAATTGATAGCTGATCGATAATGCCTCAATCTAAACGTCAATCCCATTCGATTCGTTATGTTGTAATCTAAATTAATCGCGCTCGTAATGTCAATTCGATTTCGAGTACCGAAAACAATTTCACTAGTTGTATCAACTGGAATTCCAAACGGAACAGCATAACCTTGTGAATTTAGCTGAAAGTTTTGCGTCCACTCAGGAATGATAAAAATATGATCAGACAAACGGAATCTTGGGTTAATATTGTAATCAAATTCTTTCCAATTGACTGCCGAGATGAATGAATAATTGAATCCAGCGTCCAAAGCTACTTTTTTCTGATAGTTCGATGAAACCCATCCGCCAATTGTTTGCCACGAAGGATAATTGAAAACACGACCCCACGTTCTTGGTTCGAAATAATCCCGATAATCCGTGAAAGCACCATTCAATCGAACTCCAGCAGCATTGAATTTACTAGAAACAACAACGAAATTCGTATTCCAATAGGAACCGGTATAAACATTTGGATTGTACAAACGACTCATTGAAATGGAACCACTAAATATTACGCGTGTCAGTTTTGACCATTTTGGATTGAAGATGCGATAAGCGCTCGATAACTCGATGTTTCTTCGGTTATTCATTGCATTAAATCCGAGGTCATTTGGATCGTATGTATCCGACTCTTCCAAATAACCTACTCCATATATGAATGCTCCGCGTTGTTTGTTGAAATTCAAATTGTAATTATAACCCAATTCCGTGGATACTTTATTCAACTTGGCTGAAAGGCTGGTTTTTCCATTGAAATTGAACTTGTTGTCTTTTGTATTTATGTTGAAATTGAATCCGCTGACGTTTGCATCGTAAAAACTTCCTGCCCGCCAAACATTTGTATTTGTAAACGTTACCGAGCTATTATTCTTTAAATTTTGGTCAAAAACCAATACGTTATAATTAGTCAGCGGAGAGGCCAAAATTTCACGTTCTTCCTTCGTGATTTTGTTCACGGCTGTAGCATATTGGGCCGCGGTGATACCATTGAAAACACCAACGCCGAGACCATTCTTCAACCTTCCAGAGACCTTACTCGCATTGTATAATTGCGTAGCGGATGCCAAATTTGATAGGTATTCGTCATCATTTAATAATGTTTGAAGCACGGATTGAGGAGCTTGAACGCCAATTCTACGACTGTAAAACAATCCCGCTTTTGTAAATAATTCCGTTCCTTCCGTGAAAAATTGACGATTTTCATTAAACTGAATTTCAAATGGGCTTATATTCAAAACTTGCTGATCGAAAACGACTTGGCCAAAGTCAGGGACGAGCGTCACATCTAAAGTCAAAGCTTCATTAATCCCATATTTTATATCCATTCCTCCGTTCAATGAGGTTGTTGTTCCGTCGGCTTTTGAATGATTCAGATACGAGGAAACATAGGGCATAAGCGCCAATCGAAGAGGTGGATCAATATTTTCAATACCAACCACATCACCAGCCTCTAGTAGGTAGTTTTCTAAATCTGGATTAACGGGACTCCACGTTGATTCTTCCCGGTAGCGACTAATTTGACGCGAGAAATTGATTCCCCAATCTTGGACTTGTTTCTTCGGAAAACGGATTGCGGAAAATGGAATTTTAATTTCGGCAATCCAAGCTGTATCGGTAATTTTTACAACGCTGTTCCAAACTAAATTCAATTGATCATTAAACTCTGTACTTGCAATTTTAAAATCTAGTTGAACGCCTTTACTTGTAACGCCAAATCCAAAACCATTTTGGTCATCATTATAAGTATCCAAGAATATTCCAAATGCATCCAAGTTGGCATTGTAATCATCTCGTAAGGATAAAACTTGAGAAATAGAATCTTTTTGATCGTAGCAAATTGCTGCGAAATAAATCGCTTCGTGGTCATAGCAAATGGCAACTTTCGTATCACGTGAGGCAGGTTTTCCCGGATATGGTTTGATTTGTGTGAAGCTATTGGAGTTCGTAACCGATGACCAAGAGGGCTCGTTGAGATCTCCATCAATAGTTATTTTCTCTTTTATGTGTTTGGCTTCCAATTTCTTTTGAGCGAAAATGGGAGTAATCATGATGAATAATAAGAGAACCAACGCTGATTTCACGGCCTCAAAAGTAGTTGATTGTTTTTAGATAAACCCAAAAAAATGACAAGAGGTTTAATCCAACTTTGTAAGGAATTTTTGGTTGCTGTTTATTTTTTAGCGACGACATGCAAGCATTCTTCCCAACGTTCAAAAGTAACCCAGCAGCGTTTTTCATTTTTCAAGTCCAACAAAATCTTTGAAATGGTTTCTTGTAGAAAGGTTAATTCGCAGTTATCTATGGCTCGTGGCGTATTGAAACGTGAGAATGAAAAATCAAAACTATTTCCGTTCAAATGTGGACTTCGTTTAACGGCCGTACGGTTATTTTTAACCAATTTCGAAACCGTGTAAAGCGTTCGAGTCATTGAGGTAACAATTAAATTTGTGCCCTCGAGTGGTGTTTTTTTCAATGCTTTTTCAAATCGAATTCCAATGGTATCTAACAGATTTTTGGAGTAGGGGGTAAGTACCGCATAAGAGAATTGAAACGTATCAAGAACGAACCCTTTATTTTCAGGAACTCCGATCAACTGACCAGCATTGATTTTTCTTCTTAACGACTTTAAATCAGGTGAAGCTTTCACTCCTTCTTTTTCTGATAATAAGATGTAATCTTTGAGAAAATTGTTCAATGAGGAGCTATATTGATTCTTTTCATACGTTTCGCAATCAAATTCATCACTTATGTTGAAGATCGTTCGGATTTTTCGATTTATTTTATCTTTCTGCGTCAAGCCAATCCCGATGAGTGAAATGGAAATTATTAGCGAGACTGTTGTGAAATATTTCATTCTGTTGCAAAGATAGGAGGATTTTGTTTTTTGATATTAGGATATTGAGACATTCGGACTTTAAGTTAAATGACATTCTAGAACCTATTTCCCGATACAAAATGTAACTAAATAGCTGAAACCTTTTATTAAAAGGGAATTGCAAGAAATTAATGTTTTCAAGGTACAAATGAGGTACAAAAAAGATTGTTTTTTTTTACAAAATTATTTTTTACGTTCTTTTCTATAACATCAAAACAATAACTTTTGAATGAATTGTAAAGGAATTTGTGTGTTTTTGATAAAAGATGTATTTTTAAGTAATTATTGAAATATTTATTATGAAACAAGTACTTTTTATATTATTGCTATTTATTTCTTTTCAGGGTTTTTCTCAAGAATCTGTTAAACTTAAGCGAATAGGATTAGAAGTGATGAAGAAAGATTTAGGTAAAATGAATTGGGAAGAAGCAAAAAAAGCTTGTGAAAATTTAGGCGATGGATGGAGATTACCTACAATTGATGAATTTAGAAAAATATATAAATACAAGGATAAAATTGGCGGTTTTGCTCGTAAATACTGTTGGAGTAGTACGGAGACCGACGACGGTAACGCGCGGTTCTTCGGCTTCAGCGATGGGTCTGCCTACGCCACCATTAAGGACGAAGCAAACTATGTGCGTGCGGTTCGGTCTTTAAAATAAACATTTATCTATTAAACTATTAAGGGAGCGTAAAGACTCCCTTTTTTTTTGGCTATATAAAAGAGAGTAAAAATAAATTCACCATCCAAACCAACGTTTTTTCTTTGGTGCTTCAAGTAATTTCAAAGATTCCTTTAATTGAGCGTTAAGTAAATTAGATTCTTTTATTCATTCTGTTAAAAATTCAATATCTAATTTAAAATCAAAGAATAACGTCTTATAGTAATGTGTTAGATTAGAACTAACGAACTCAATTCAAAAGAGCGCTTTCAATTTCGTGGTATGGTATGCTTTCGGCTCTTAGTATTTGCTGGGTAAGTTTCCAATACTTTTTAGTGACTTTCCTGCATACTGCTTTTTAAAGTGCTTTTTGTAAAGCTGTTCATAAAGTTGTTCATAAAGTTGTTCAGTTTGGAAATATTCCCCCAGCGTTTTATCTAAATATCTGCTCTTGTAGCTGTTATTTCCCGATACAAAACCTTTCGAAAATCGTCCCGAGTATATCACGGTCAATTTCGATTTCACCTGTTATATTTCCAAGGGAACGCATCGCGGCACGAATGTCAAGAGCAATGAAATCTCCTGTGGTTCCGTTTTCGAGGTTAATGCTTACTTTTTCTAGCGCTTCAGTCGTTTTTATTAAGGCCTCGTAATGACGAGCATTAGAAACAATCCTTTCAATCTTAATATCAAAAGAAACAAAGACAAAGTCTACCAATTTTTTTTTGAGTAAAACGATGCCGACTCAGGTTTTTG
>JBMLTP010000150.1:7160-15532 GCA_049239885.1 Crocinitomicaceae bacterium | reverse complement strand
CAATATTGCCCTGTGGCACCCGAACGTATTGCCGTTGAACGCTGAAGCTGCTGAGACGCAAAACTTGTAAAACCTCCTTGAGCGGACTTAAAACTATTCCAATTGGTTGGTTCCTCATTCGCAGTTCCAACATTATCCCATAATTCCATTTCAGAATTTCCAATTTGCTGCTGCGCAAAAAAGGAAAAACTTGTAAATAAAAGACTTGCAATTGTAAATTTTTTCTTCATAAAATTCTTAATGATTGAACAAATATAGAAAAATAGTTGATAGCCCTTTTTGAATGTTTTCCACATTCCGCTCTAAATTGTTTATTTTTGTTTTATGCATTTTGCGGACATAGACACATCCATTGAACTTCCACTAATGGAACACTTTTACACGATCCAAGGAGAAGGATTTCATGCTGGTCGTGCGGCCTATTTTGTTCGTTTGGCAGGATGTGATGTAGGTTGCGTTTGGTGCGATGTGAAAGAAAGTTGGGGATTGGATGGACATCCGATTTTTAAATTAGAAGAGTTGGTGAAAATTATTTGTGATAGCTTTACAAATTTTGTAGTAATCACAGGAGGAGAACCTGCTCTCTATGATTTGACTAATTTAATAGCGGCATTAAACTTAAATGGAATAGAAACCGCAATTGAAACTTCAGGATGTTATCCTTTGAGAGGAGATATTGATTGGTATTGTTTTTCACCTAAAAAATTTAAGGCTCCATGTGAAGAAGCATATGAACGAGCGGACGAACTGAAGGTTGTGATTTTTCACGAATCCGATTTAGATTGGGCGGAGGAACACGCTTCAAAAGTTAATGACAATTGCATTTTGTTCTTACAACCAGAATGGAGCCGCCAAGAACGAATTCTTCCAAAAATAATTGATCATGTAAAAGGTAACCCGAAATGGAGAATCTCGTTACAAACACATAAATTCATGCAAATACCTTAGTATCCATGTTAAAATTCATTCTTTCCTCTTTTCTTATTTTGCTTGTGGTGAGTTGTGCGAAATCTCAGTTTTCATATTCGACGAAAGATAAAAAAGCAATTAAGTTATTTGAAAAGGCTCAAAAAGCGCCTCGAGAATCAGTTGATCCTGAGACTCAAGGGCCAAATTACAAAGAAGGTATAGCTGTAGTTGAAAAAGCGATTGAGGAGGACCCTGATTTTTGGGAAGCACATTTGTTGGCTGCAGAGTTTTATGAACGAACAAGAAAATATCCTGAAGCTATCAAACATTACGAAAGTGTATTGAGGATAAATCCGAATAGCGTAATTACTGTAAATTCCTATTTTTATGTTGCTGCCTTGCAATTGGCGCTTGGACGTCACGATGATGCCTTGAGAAATGTTGAATTATTCATTCGAAACCCAAATGCGAGTGAAGGTCTATTGAAAGATGCTCACAAAATTCGTGAAAGCGCAATCTTTGCAAAAAATGCATTAAAAAATCCAAAACCCTTTGAGCCACAAAATGTTGGTCCAGGAATTAATACGGGATTACCTGAATATTTTCCAACACTTACTGTAGATGGCAAAACATTGCTGTTTACGCGAAGAATCCCAGACAGTCGTGTAAAATATTTTGGAGAACAAGAGGATTTTTATGTTTCAGGGTTGAATCAAAACGAATGGGGACAAGCACTCGCAATGCCTCCGAATGTTAATACACTAAATAACGAAGGGGCTCCTAGTATCGCTGCTGATGGAAAAACGCTCATTTTTGTAGGATGTTCTGACGAGTCAGGTACATATTATGGTGAAAATCGAACGGGTAAAGGTAGTTGTGATCTATTTATAACCCGAAAAATAGGCAACCGTTGGACAAATCCAGTTAATTTACCAGGAGAAGTAAATACATCTAATTGGGAAACGCAACCTTCTCTTTCCTCAGATGGTAAAACACTTTATTTCATTCGAGGAATTAAAAATAGAACGGGTCAAAACGCGGATATTTACGTTTCAAATTTACGTGATGACGGAACTTGGGGGCCAGGTCAGCGTTTACCGAATTCCATAAATACTCCTGATATGGAAGAATCGGTTCATATCCATCCAGATGGAAGAACACTCTATTTTGCTTCTCGAGGTCATATTGGTATGGGTGGCTCTGATTTATATGTAACTCGTTTGGACGAAAATGGAAATTGGTCGAAACCAGAGAATTTAGGTTATCCAATCAATACCATGTATGATGAGAATTCCTTAATGGTAAATGCAACTGGGGATATTGCTTTTTTTGCTTCGGATCGGGAAGGTGGTTTTGGGGGACTTGACATCTATTATTTTAATTTACCACAAGAATTGAGACCGGTAACCACACTTTATTTTGATGGGCTAGTATTTGATTCAAAGACAAAAAAACCGCTTCCAGGGTTTTTTGAATTGACGGACTTGAGCAGTGGTAAAACAGTAATTATTTCGGAGGCAGATAGGGTAGATGGCTCATTTATGGTTCCATTACCACTAGAACGTGATTATGCCATTCAGGTGACATATCCAGGATATTTCCCTTACTCGTTGAATTTTAATCTCCGAGGGATTCCAAATCAAACTAGTTACCACATTGACATCCCGTTGAATCCAGAAACAAGTGCAGATGAAAATGTACTTGCTAATGTTTTCTTTGATTTGAATAAATCTACACTTCGACCTGAATCAAAAGTTGAATTGAACAAATTTGCTAATTATCTGAAATCGATTCCGAAATTAAAGATTGAGCTTGGTGGTCATACCGATTCACGAGGAAACAAAGATGATAATCTTAAGTTATCTTCTGATCGTGCTAAATCTGTGTTGGATTATTTAATTCAATGTGGAGTTTCTTCAGCAAGTCTATCATATAAAGGTTATGGTTCCATGCAACCAATTGTCTCGGATGAAGAAATTTCGAAACTTTCAAAACCCGAGGATAAAGAGTCCGCGCATCAAAAAAATAGAAGAACAGTTTATAAAATAATTCCATGATTCATTTTTTTCGACTGATTCGAATTACCAACCTCGCCATTATTGCTTTGACAATGGTGGGTGTGGCGATGTATATCTTAAAGAGCAACGATTACCTAAAAGTTGACTTTAACGTCGTTGATTTTGGTTTGTTGGTTTTTTCTACTGTTATTATTGCGGCTGCGGGAAACATGATAAACGATTATTTTGACATTAAAGCAGATCGGATCAATAAACCAGAAAAGCTTGTTATTTCGAAGTATATGAAGAAGAGGTGGGCAATTGTTTTGCATTGGGGACTAAATGTGATCGCCGTAATAATCTCCGTATACTTATCCGTGAAATACCATAGTTTATTATTTGTATTCATTCATATTCTATCGATGAATTTACTTTGGTTTTACAGTACGAATTTTAAGAAAAAGCTCTTTATTGGTAATTTTGTTATAGCTCTTTTGACCGCAATGGTTCCGCTTCTTGCAGTTTGGTTTTTTAAAATTTTGAATGAAAGTTCTTCGCCTTATAATCCATTTCAATCAAATACGTGGACCACGAAACTTGAT
This sequence comes from Crocinitomicaceae bacterium, assembly GCA_049239885.1. Classification (GTDB taxonomy): domain Bacteria; phylum Bacteroidota; class Bacteroidia; order Flavobacteriales_D; family Crocinitomicaceae; genus UBA952. The sequence continues at coordinate 12,024 of JBMLTP010000150.1, read as the reverse complement.
TATTCATTTATTTATTTCCTTACTTTTTGTGCCTTTTTTCAAAATTTGGCAAGAGAAATTAGCAAGGACATTCAGGATATATCGGGAGACAAAGTAATCGCAGTTTATTCGCTACCAATGAAATTTGGTATTCGTAAAACGGGCTATTTCGTCGCATTGCTTCTTCAGTTTCCCATTCTAATTTGGTTCTTTTACAAAATAGAATTCAACCTAGAAGTTAATTTTCTTTCATTTTTGTTTTTGATAATTTCTGCGCTAATTAATTTATTTTGTTTGCTATTGATTCTTTTAAAAGGTGATTATCCCTTCAAATTGGTAAATGCCCTAATGAAGTGGAGCATGTTAATAGGCTTGATAACACTTTATACGAATTTTTAATGAAGCTCGTTTTAGGATCTGAATCTCCGAGAAGAATGGAGCTGTTGAAGACGCTGGGGTTTGAATTTAGAACTCTAAAGCCGAATGCGGATGAAACGGTGCCGGAATTAATTGCAATTGAAGAAGTTCCAATCAAATTAGCTGAATTAAAGTCGTCTATTTTAATGTCTGAATTAGTTGAAGATGAAATTATCATTTGCGCAGATACGATTGTTGTTCTTGATAATCGTATAATTGGAAAACCGATAGATTTTAATGATGCAGTATCTATTTTAACTGCTCTTTCAGGTCGAACCCATTCCGTTTACACAGGGGTAAATATTCAAAGCCTTCATAAATCATATTCATTCGTTGAAAAAACCGAGGTGACATTTACAAATTTGAATCAGAATCAAATCGAATATTACATTCGTGAATTTAAACCATTCGACAAAGCGGGTGCTTATGGAATTCAAGATTGGATTGGTGCAACCGCGGTAGAGAGGATTCGTGGTTCGTATACAAACGTAATGGGACTTCCCACATGTCAACTAAAACTCGAATTGGACCGGTTTTAAATTTTTGTTTCACAGTTGAATTTCGATTTTAAAAATTGTAGATTCAGTCTGTTTTTGATTCTTTAATTATCTAATTATTTGATTTAAAACCATTGAATCAACTCAAATTGAAATTGTAACTTTACAACAAGAGATCAATGAAAGCGACATACATACCAAGACAGCAAACAAATTCATTCACTGAACAACAACTATTGTTGTCGGAAAACCAAGATAAATTAGTCGAGTTCATTGGTTTGCCTTTTTCGAAAGAAGCGTTTCCAAAACAAATTCAAATCAAATCAGAAAATTACAATCAGGAAAATCGAATCCTTCTTCACAAGGTTTTAAAATCGAAATATGACTCGCTTGGTAATAATTCAAAGTCTCTTGAAAATATAGAAAAACTATTAGATAATAACTGTTATACGGTTACAGCTGGACATCAACTTTGCTTATTTACAGGTCCAATTTATTTTGTGTACAAAATACTTCATATCATCAAACAATGTGAAGAGTTAAATAAAATTTACCCTCAGAATAAATTTGTCCCTGTTTATTGGATGGCCTCAGAGGATCACGATTTTGATGAGATTAAATCGATTTCTCTTTTTGGAAAAACCTTGAGTTGGGATTCAAATCAATCTGGAGCGGTAGGTAGAATGAATTTGTCAGGCATTCCTGAAGTTTTGGATGGTTTCAAACAATTTTTTAGTAATAACCCTACAAATGAGCTTGAGAAATTAATTGAAGAGTTCAATGGGAACACTTATGGAGAGGCATTCTTTCGATTTGTTCACTCCATGTTTGCTGTATATGGTTTACTAATTATTGATGGAGATGAAAGGGAGTTTAAGCAAGCATTTGCACCTTTGATAAAAAATGAAATTCATACATCATTTTCATTTGAAGCGGTAAATCGAGTTAATCTAAGGTTGGAAGAAAGAAAGTTTAAAATTCAAGTAAATCCGAGAGAAGTTAATCTTTTCTATTTATCCGATAATAAAAGGGAGCGAATCATACCAAATGCGAAAAAATTTATTGTTGGAGAAAAAGAACTAAGTGAAAAAGAAATCATCGATTTAATTGATTCGGAGCCTGAAGCATTTTCTCCAAACGTAATTTTAAGACCACTGTATCAAGAGTTTTTACTCCCTAATTTGTGTTATGTTGGCGGAGTTGGTGAATTGAGTTATTGGTTGCAATTGAAAGGCGTTTTTGAATTAAATCAAATTGCTTACCCTTTAATTCAACCTCGGACAAGCGCGCTTTGGATAGATTCAGTAATTTCTCAGAAAATGGAGAAGTTAAATTTAAAAATCCATGACTTATTTAATTCAATCACTCAATTGAAGAAGCACGTATTATTGAGTAATGAGTTGGTCAATTTAGATTTTGGACTAGTTGACTTTCAGTTCAATCAATTCAAAGCTGATTTTTCTGCAAAAGCGATTGGCATAGACTCCTCCATAAAATCGAGGGTAGGGGCGGAGTTTGCGAAAATTGAAAAACAGATTGAAAATCTCAAAGATCAACTAGAGAAATCGGTAAAATCAAAACACGAAAAAAGTCTAATAGGGGTTGAGCAAATTAAAAATAAGTTATTTCCAAATAATGAGCTTCAAGAGAGAAATGTCAATTTTTTTCAATTCTGTTCGGATGGAAATTATTCCAAAAAGCTCAGAGAAATTATTAAAAATATCGAAGTCTTTAACTCTGATTTTTTAATCCTTGAAAATGAGAATTAATTATAATTTGAAAGAATGAGAAATGTATTCATTTTGTGCTTTCTAGTTTTTTTGTTTTATGCATGTCACGGTCAAACAAAATCTCAACAGAAAATCGCTAAAAAAAATAAACTTCTTTTAAACAAGCCTTTATATCATTGTAAAGTTACCTCGAATGAGTTTTTTGCCTCTTATAAAGGTCCAGATTTCATAAATGGAGAGGATATTGGACATCAATTGTCCAATTTTGTTGCTGATTCTTTAGGTAAATATTTAAAAAGTGAATTTCGAAAGGGGGAATATAAAAAAGTCGATTTAAAAGAAACTGAAATTCGAACTTTGAAATATCATCCGGATAGTGTTTATTATACCATAAAGATGCCACTTAAAACAGTTTCAGCATGTGAAGCGTTCACGTGCATCGACCATAGAGGAAGTTGGATTTCTTTGGTAAGAAAAACCGATTCCGATTTGAAGGATTTTTTATCAAAGATTAGTATTGAGCCGAACCATAAAGAAGAAATTAAACTTTTCACAACCGATTTTGGACTTTATGAATATTGGATTCAATTTCGACACCCAATTTTACAAAAGGATTGTAAATAATTTTTATCTTTATCAAAAACAATTTATTATGCAATTTCCATTAATTCTTCTCGGTGTTATTTTAGCCGTTATTTTCGCTTCCTTATTGACAGTTCAACAAGGCACAATCACAGTAATTACAATGTTTGGTAAATACAAACGAATTCTTCATCCCGGTCTTCGTGTTAAAATTCCATTTATTGAACAAGTTTATAAAAGAATTTCTGTTCAAAATCAAAGTATTGAAATGGAATTTCAGGCTGTAACAATTGATCAAGCAAATGTTTACTTCAAAAGCATGTTGTTATATAGTGTAATGGATGAAAATGAGGAGACAATTAAAAAAGTGGCATTTAAATTTATTAGTAATAAAGATTTGATGCAAGCTTTGATTCGTACAATTGAAGGGTCAATTCGTTCCTATGTTGCAAGTCAAAAACAATCTGAAATTTTAGGTTTGCGAAACGAACTTGTTGACAGTGTAAAAGATCAAATTGACCACACATTGGAATCTTGGGGTTATCACCTAATGGATTTACAAATCAATGATATTACTTTTGATGCTGCGATTATTGAAAGCATGAGCAAAGTTGTAGCCTCAAATAACCTTAAGGCAGCTGCGGAAAATGAGGGGCAAGCCCTTTTGATTACAAAAACAAAAGCTGCGGAAGCTGAAGGAAATGCGATTAAGATTGCTGCGCAAGCAGAAAAAGAAGCTGCGATGCTTAGAGGACAAGGAGTGGCATTGTTCCGTCAAGAGGTGGCAAAAGGTATGAGTGAGGCAGCAGAAGAGATGAAACAAGCTAATTTGGATACAAACGTTATTTTATTCTCCATGTGGACAGAAGCGATCAAAAATTTCGCAGAATATGGAAAAGGAAATACCATATTTTTGGACGGAAGCGCTGAAGGAATGGAAAAAACGCTTAGACAGATACAATCGATGCTTGGTGACAGAAAAAACTAGATTTAATTGATATTAATAAGAAAAGCCGTTGGATTTCAACGGCTTTTCTTGTTAATAGTATGATACTAATCTTCAATAATTTCGATTCGATCGATTGAATCTCCTTCACGAATATCATCGATAACATTCATGCCTTCGTAAACTTTTCCAAAACATGTATGGTTTCGATCCAAATGAGCCGTATTTCTTCTTGAGTGACAAACAAAAAATTGAGAACCACCTGTGTTCCGTCCAGCGTGAGCCATAGATAAAACACCTTGATCATGAAATTGATTATCTCCATTCAATTCACAATCGATTTGATAACCTGGTCCCCCTGTACCTGGAATTCCATTGGCTCCGTCTTTTGAGTTGGGGCATCCTCCTTGAATAACGAAATCAGGAATTACTCGATGCCATTTTAGCCCATCGTAATAACCTGATTTGGCAAGTTTTACAAAATTCGCAACCGTCTTTGGAGCATCTTTATCAAAAAACTCCACTTTCATTTCACCCTTATTTGTATAGATAATTCCTTTCATAATTTTTTTCTGCAAAATTAATATTCAATCGATTTACATTGATTTATAGTTTTTAACATTTGTAACCTTACATCTCTGTTGAAAACTTCGTTAATAACCAAATTAGATCGAGCATAGATGATTTTAACTCTTCTTTAATTTTGTAAGGAA
>JBMLTP010000150.1:0-7150 GCA_049239885.1 Crocinitomicaceae bacterium | reverse complement strand
CATCCAAAAAGATTGTAAAATGTTTAGCACGATCATCAAAAAGAAACTTTCTGACAACCAAGTCGCGAATGTTTTCATAAACGCGATTTTTGATTGCGTAGATAATGGATTTAAAGAAGTTGCCTTAATGATCAATGAAGATACGGCATTTGTAAAGTCTCCTAGTCTTTCAGAAAATGATAATGGTGAGTTTGGAATGATTTGTATTGTTGGGAATTTGTCATTTCTTGAAAGCACCTTTGATGCTGAGCAAGCAGCTCGAGTTGAGGGATTAATTTTCGAGAAACTCGCGAAAATTTACGATATGGAAATAGGCGCATTCCGCAATTTAATTCGTGACTATCAGAATTTCATTATGCGTGTAAATCACCCTTCAAAAAACTGGATCTATGGAATGTCAAAAGCTGTATTTCATAAATATAAATTGAACGAATTCCAAGATGAATACTTCAAGAGAATGCAGGCACCAAATCCTTTGTTTTTGAAGCGAATGGATGAAGTAATGGCTAATTTTATTTGGAATTGGGACGCTTTCTTTAAAAAGTATAGAATTTAATCCTGAATAAAAATGATTTATCTAAACCAAACATAAGTTGTTTGGTTTTTTTGTTTTTGTGAGTACGAGTATTTTAAGAGTGAGAAAAAATTATACTAAACAGTCATAATGTCCTTCTCTTTTATTTCCAAAAGATCCTCTATTTTTTTTATGTATGAGTTTGTTATTTTTTGAACTTCCTCTTCAGCAACTTTTTCCATATCCTCTGAGAGTCCATCTTTTTTTAGATCCTTTATCATATCCAAAGAATCTTTTCTATGATTTCTGATTCCAACCTTTGCATTTTCAGCCTCGGCTTTAGCCCGTTTAACTAAGTCTCTGCGTCTTTCTTCGGTTAGTGGTGGAACTGCTATCAACAATTGCTCTCCATTATTTTGTGGGTTTAGACCAAGGTTTGCATTCATAATACCTTTTGCGATATCATTTAACATATTTTTTTCCCAAGGTTGAACCACGATTGTACGCGCATCCATTGTATTGACATTGGCTACTTGCTGTATCGGAGTCATAGATCCATAATATTCAACCATGACACCTTGTAACATAGATGGCGAAGCTTTTCCAGCACGGATTTTTATTAGTTCACTTTCAAAGTGATTTAACGATTTTTCATTCGAACTTTTAAATTCGTCGTAAATCAATTCCAATTCTTCAATCATAATAAAAAAATTTAGTTGCTAACCATAGTCCCAACATGTTCACCAGACATAATCTTTTTAAGATTTCCAGGTGAATCCATATCAAAAACGATAATTGGTAAATTATTTTCTTTACAAAGGGTAAACGCTGTAAGATCCATAACATTTAATCCTTTTGAATATACTTCATCAAAAGTAATATGGTTGAACTTTACTGCATTTTTGTTTTTTTCAGGATCTTCAGAATAAATCCCATCAACTCTTGTTCCTTTTAATATGACATTCGCATTAATTTCAATAGCACGAAGTGATGCTGCTGAATCAGTTGTGAAAAATGGATTCCCAGTTCCTGCTCCAAATATTACAACTCTACCTTTTTCAAGATGTCTAACTGCTCGTCTACGTACAAATGGTTCTGCTATTTCCTTCATTTCAATAGCAGATTGAAGTCTCGTATGAACCCCAACAGTTTCTAATGCTGACTGCAAAGCCATTGAATTTATCATTGTAGCAAGCATACCCATATAATCTCCGTGTGTTCTATCCATGCCTCCCTCTTCGGCCTGAACACCTCTAAAAATGTTTCCTCCTCCAATTACGATTGCAATTTCAATCCCTATTTCGTGAATTTCTTTAATTTGCATTGCATAAGAATTGATACGTTTATTATCAATACCGAAATTCTTTTCGCCCATTAAAGATTCTCCGCTGAGTTTTAGTAATATTCTTTTGTAATTCATTTGGATGACAAATATATGAATCGTTTATAATTTCTAATATATAGGATAAAAAAAAAGCTATCGATTAAGATAGCTTTTAAATTTTTAACTCAATGAGAATCGCTTGAAGTCTAAAACTGTTAAACCAGACTCAGTCGAACTCAAGAATTGTTCTACAGTCAATTTGTTGTCTCTAACGAATTGTTGACTTAACAATGTATTTTCTTGAAAGAATTTGTTTAATCGTCCCAAAGCGATTTTTTCAGCCATATCCGATGGTTTTCCTTCTTGAATAGCCAATTCCTTTCCAATTTCAACTTCTCGTTCGATGGTACGTGCATCAACGCCATCTTTATTTATGGCGATTGGATTCATTGCTGCAATTTGCATCGCTACTTGTCTTCCAGCGTCTTCAACAACATCTGAACCGCTGTTAAGCCCAACTAAAGTAGCCAATTGGTTTCCAGGATGATTATATGCAACAACTTTATCAGCCTTTATTACTGCGTAGTTAGATAGATCTAACTTTTCACCAATAACTCCAACTTGCTCAATTATTTTCTCATCTACACTCAATTTAGAGTCATAAGAAAGAGATCTTAATTCTTCAACCGTAGACGGTAACTTTTCTAAAGCGATATCAACGATCGACTGAACAAGATTTTTGTAACCATCATTTTTGGCAACGAAATCTGTTTCACAATTTAAAGTGACGATTACTCCCGCTTTACCGTCGTTTGTGGATTGTGCAATAATTAATCCTTCTCTTGCCTCATTATCACCTCTTTTTGCAGCGATTTTTTGACCTTTTTTACGAAGAATATCAACTGCTGCTTCGAAGTCACCATTTGCTTCTACTAGAGCATTTTTACAATCCATCATTCCAGCACCTGTTTGTTGGCGCAATTTGTTTACATCTGAAGCTGTAATAGCCATGATATTAAATATTTTTTGTGATTAAATTTATTCTGCTGCGTTTTCAGTTGACTCAGTTGAAGTTTCAACTGTCTCAGTTGCTTCTTCTTTATCACCACCTTTCAAATTCTTGCGATCATCAAGACCTTCTCTAATTGCGTTGCAAATTTCATCAAGAACCAATGCAATAGATTTTGTTGCATCATCATTTGCTGGAATAGGGAAGTCAACAAGTTTTGGGTTCGAATTAGTATCTACCATCGCAAATGTTGGGATATTCAGTCTTCTTGCTTCAGCTAATGCGATATGCTCTTTTAGTATATCAACTATGAAAATTGCAGCAGGTTGACGTGTCATTTCTGCTATCGAACCAAATGTTTTTTCCAACTTCTCACGTTGACGTGTTTTGAATAATTTTTCACGCTTGTTCAACGTATCCCAAGATCCATCAGATTTCATTTTGTCGATTGACGTCATTTTTCGGATGGACTTTCTTGTTGTTTGAAAATTAGTTAGCATTCCACCAGACCATCTTTCAGTTACAAACGGCATGTTAACTTTAGAAACTCGCTCAGAAACAATTTCTTTAGCTTGTTTTTTCGTTGCAACGAAAAGAACTTTTTTTCCTGATTTCGCAATTTGTTTCATTGCCGCACAAGCTTGATCCAAGCGAACAATGGTCTTATTCAAGTCAATGATGTGAATTCCTTTTTTTTCTTCAAAGATATATGGAGCCATTGCTGGATTCCACTTTCTTTTTAAGTGTCCAAAATGAACACCTGCTTCCAATAAGGTTTCGAAATTTAATTTTGACATTTTATTTTTGTGTTTACGTTCCTAAATAAATAAAAGCAACAAAGGAGAGGATTAATAAAATCAAGTTTCTCCAAAGTTTGGATGCTAAACAGCCAGTTCGATTAACGTTTCGAGAACTGGAATTTCTTACGTGCTTTTGGCTGACCTGGTTTTTTACGCTCAACCATTCTTGGATCACGTGTCATTAAACCATCTGCTCTTAAAACAGGCTTGTAATCCGCTGAAATTTCAACTAATGCTCTTGAAATACCTAATCGTATGGCCTCTGCTTGACCATTAATCCCACCTCCGGCAACATTTACCTTAACGTCATATTGACCTACTGTCTCAGTTAGAATAAAAGGTTGATTAACTTTTGCTTGCAGTACATCAATTGGAAACATTTCATTTAATGATTTTTTATTAATTGAAATGTTACCTTTTCCCTTTGTCAAGTATACACGTGCAACAGCGGTTTTTCTTCTTCCTAAAGCATTAATTACTTCCATATTTTTTATTTCAGAGTGTCAAGATTTAATGATGTTGGTTGCTGAGCTTCATGTTTGTGCTCAGATCCTTTATAAACTTTTAAGTTTCTGTACAAATGGCGTCCCAACGTATTTTTCGGGAGCATTCCTTTAACAGCTTTTTCAATCAATCTTTCAGGATGATTTTTCAACATATCCTTCGCCGCAGTAAAACGCTGACCGCCTGGGTATCCTGAGAAACGAACATATTCTTTGTCCTCCAATTTGGTTCCAGAAAAAGCAATCTTTTCAGCATTAATCACAATAACGTTATCTCCACAATCAGCGTGAGGAGTGTAGCAAGTCTTGTATTTACCTCTGATGATTTTCGCAACTTTACTTGCTAATCTACCCACTGTTTGACCTTCAGCATCAACTATAAACCACTTTTTATCAGCAGTTTCTGTATTTCCAGATATCGTTTTGTAACTTAGTGTATCCACGGTTTCTCTTTATTAAAAAAACTTATTTACCTAAAATTAGGGGTGCAAAGATACAACTTTTGTTTTTAATAACAAGAAAAAGAATAAAAAAATCAGAGAAAAGTTTATTTCTTTTTAAAAGAATTAATTGCGTTGATAGTAAAGTCACTTAAAACTAGTTTACCACTCATTCCTGCTCGTTCGGAAAGTAATGTTTCCCAATGTTCGGTCCCTTGCCAAAATATTGATTTAAGCATAGCCATTGCTTCAGGATTCGATTTTGAAAGTTGATTGGCTAATTTATTAATTTCTTTGTCAAGTGAATGCGTATCGTCAAATAATTCTACGTAAAGACCTTTTCGTTTTGCCCAATCTGCAGATCTCCATTCTGTGGCATTAATTGCCAACTCGCTCATAGCTGACAATCCGATTTTTCGTTCAACTGCAGGTCCAACAACAAAAGGCCCTATTCCTACAGCTAACTCTGAAAGTTTTACATCCGCATTTGAGGTCGCTAGGCAATAATCAACAGCGGAAGCAATACCGACACCACCACCCACTGCTCTACCATGGACACGTCCAATAATGAATTTCGGACATTTGCGACAGGCGTTTATCACTTGTGCGAAACCTGAAAAGAATTTATTTCCCGTTTCCAAGTCTTTTATGGAGATTAATTCATCGAAACTCGCACCTGCGCAGAAGGCCTTTTCACCAGTGGATTGAAGAATTATTACTTTAACCGACGTCTCTTGACCCATTTTTTCTATGGTGTCAGCTAGTTTTTGAAGAATTTTTCCAGGAAGCGAATTACTTAAAGGATGACCAAAAGTAATGGTTGAGATTCCACTTTCTGCGATAGAATAATCTACGAATCCTTGTTCGATAGCGTCAGACATTGTTGATATTATTTAAGAGAAAAGTTATCCGTTCCGATTAAAGTACCATCACAATAAACTTTAACCTTGTAATTTCCTTTGGTGGCTGTTTCGCTTTTCAGATCATAATAAATAGTTACATCAACGGCCTGATTTGAATAATCAATGTCCTTTTTATCAGAGAAAACCATTGTGCCATTTTCTGAATTGAATTTATTATTTGGACTAGCTTGAAAAACCTCTCCATCTGGACCTATTATTTGCATATAAACAGATTTTTTTCCTGGTGTGGTAAGTGAGTTCTCAGAAATTGTAAAACTACTTCTAAATTGTATCGCATTTTTTGCTTTCTCCGTAGTTTCCGTAGTTTTATTCAATTTCATTCGTAAAGCTTCAGATTTAAAACCATAAGCTTGTAAGCGACTTCCCAATTTTATTTTTTCACTCTTTTCCTCAGCCTCTTTTTTAAATTGATCTCGTTCATTGGAGGTTTCAGTAAGTTTAGTTGTGGTTTGATCCAAGTCTGAGGTAAGTTTTATATTTAACGTGTTTAATGAATCAATTTGTCGAACATAACTTCGCATAATTCCACGTAGTGTTTCATTTTCTTTTCTCAATTTGTATAATTCTGAAGCAGATAATTTTTTGTTCGAATTCAATTTATCTAAAAGTGTTTGAATTTGTGCTTTTTGAATGTTCAGGCTATCGGCTTTAGATTTGTCTTTTTCAATCAATTTATCATAAGTAGCCAACATGTTTTTAAAATCTTTTTTCAAATCATTAGACATGTTTCCTACGTAGCCTTGCATCATGTCATTCATTCCTTGCATATCGGACTTTAAAATGATATTTTCGTTATTGCAATTATTGAATTCCTTCCTTTTAACAGAATAGAGATAGGCGAAGACGGCTAAACAGGCTAATAATAAAAGTATAATTATCAGATAAATACCGTTTGAACTTCTTTCATTTTGTTGCTCGCTCATGGGATTATTTTTTTCAAAGTTATAAATTGTTAAACCGTTACAATCATAATAAATCAAAAAAGTTATAACATGTTACAGTTTAAAAAGCTGCGATATTACTCAATCGTTTAAAACAATTAACGAAACGATTTCCTTAGTGAGTTGTTTCCTTGAAAACTTTTCAAAATTATATTTATTAGTCTCTTGATTTACATGCTCCAAAAAACCTTGTAAAGAATGCATGTTTTTTTGATTGTTTATTAAAACCTTGGAAGTGTTTGATAGAATCTTTGCCGCATCCCCATCTTCTGGCCCGATAAAAACAATCGGTTTTTTTGCAGCCAAATATTCAAATAATTTACCTGTTAATATTCCTTTGTTTTCCTCTGAGTTAGGTATTATCAATAAAAGGGCTTTCGATTCAATCATAAAATCAATTGCTTTTTTATGTTCCACGTAGGAAATGAATTCTACACGTTCTGATAAATCCGAATTCAAAATTTGGTTTTTCACATCCTCGAATACGTTGCCGACAAATCTCAATCGCCATTTTGGATTCTTACTAGAAAATTCGTTGAATTCAATTAAAAAGTTGTTTATCGGATAGGATGGTCCTAGATTTCCAATATAACTAATGTAATTATACTTGGTTTCCGATGCTACCTTATTTTGAAAATCCGCTTCATCATATCCATTTGGGATAATTGAAATTTTAGAATTAATTCCGTTGTATCT